>JAIPGM010000007.1 GCA_021735655.1 Candidatus Omnitrophota bacterium
TCCTTTACGGGGTCAATTAAGCCCCAGAAAAACAATACAACCTATAACCTATCTACTCTGTGACTATCTATTTATTCTACTGATAATCCAGAGTTTTCACCAACTATCATTGAACAATTATCGTATCATCTCCTTATTTTGTTTCTTTTTTAGAATTTGCTGTTCGATCCACGGATAAGTCTTTTTTAAACCCTCTTCTAATCTAGTTGAGGGAGCCCAACCCAGTATTTTTTTAATTAAGGTGTTGTCGGAATTACGCCCTCTAACACCTTGAGGTTTTGAAATGTCATATTCTTTCATAATCTTCTTACCAGAAATTCTAATAACCATATCAGTTAACTCATCAATGGTAACCAATTCATCAGAACCAACATTCAAAGGGTGTATATAATCTGATTCCATTAGTCGGCAAACACCTTCTAAACAATCATCAATATAGCAAAAAGACCGCGTTTGCTTACCATCGCCCCAAATATCAATGGTGCCCAAATTTTCAGCCATGATGATTTTTCGACACAAAGCAGCCGGTGCCTTCTCTCTGCCACCATCCCAAGTTCCATAAGGGCCAAATATATTGTGGAATCGTACAACCCGCGTATCCAGTTTATAATCTTTACGATAAGCTTCGCAAAGTATCTCGGAAAATAACTTCTCCCAGCCATAAAATTGATCAGGTTGAGCCGGGTAGGCGTCTTCTTCCTTTAAAGCGGTAACTTTTGAATCGAGTTGTTTGTATTCCGGATAAATACAAGCTGAAGAACTAAACATGAAGCGTTCAATCTTATTCTCTACAGAAGCCTGAAGCATATTTATATTAATTAAACCACTATTATGCATAATATCAGCACCAACAGTCCCGATATAGCCAATACCACCCATGTCAGCCGCAAAATTAAAAACATACTCAATATCCTTAGTGGCCTTAAGGCAACTATCGAGATCCCTTAGATCCAAAGTTAATTTTTCTGAATAATACCTATCGGGCATATAATCATCCCACTTAATATCAACTACTCTTACAAAGACACCTTCTTCGTAGAGACGCTTAGCTAGATGAGATCCAATAAACCCCCCAGCTCCGGTTACTAAGACTTTTTTATTTTGCACCACTTTTTTCTCCTTTTACTTGATAGAATAACTCATTTTTATTTTCTAAATTAACTTCTGTTTTTTCGCCATTGTTTTTTAGTTGGTCTTGAAGTTCAACCCACTCATTTCGGATATGGTTATATTCAATTTCTTTTTTCTTTAGAAAATGATACATAAGGTGCACTTTTTCCTCTAGGCCTTTTTTAGTGAGGATATACCTTACCTTTCCTAACTTTCCGGGATTTTTGGAAAAGTTCATCGCTTTTATCAGATTTTTTTTGATCAGGGATTTTAAAAGATAATTGGTTTTACCCAAAGAAATATCTAAATAAGAAGATACATCTCTCTGAGTCAAATTATCTCCTGAGGATAGAAGACGAAGGACATTGAAAATGTCCTCTTTCAAGGTGTGTTTATCTATCTTTTCCATTAATTATATAACCCGTTAAGAAAACTGAATAAGTATAAGTAAAACAGGACTTATTCTATGTTCATCAATTGAACATATTATAAACCTTGGCCTATATATGTCAACAGCTTTTATGGGAATTGAATGACTAAAGATATCTGGGGCTTAGATGCATAAACCCTTGTCAATAAACTAGTTAGATATTTAAATTTAAATTAGCAAAATTACACTTGTCTATTTAAGGCTTAATTAGTCGTGTTGCTCTTAGCTTTTTTTCGATAAAGATAGCCTAAAGGACCACGGTCATGAAAGCGACTTTTAAAATGAAGGGCTGAAATAATCTTCGGTATTATTGTTTTTTCCAAATCAGAATTAAACTCATAAACTAACCGTGAAATCTTAGACAAAGCATATATCATCGTTCTTTTGATTCGCCCCGGAGAGGTAGATAGTAAATTACGCTTTCCAATTAGAAAAGCCATAGTACCTACTTTTTTCTTGTACGCTCTAGTATAAGGGAAAAAAACTTCTTCCCAAATTAAGGTATCATCATAAAGCATACGTTGATAAAAAGTGCTATGTTTATAAGGATTATCGGCGTTCTGATGAATCTGTAAACCGTAGTTTTGATAGTCTTCTTTTAGCCACCAATCTTTAAAACCATATTGCTCTTTATAGGTCTCATAAATTATAGTGCCAGGATAAGGTACGATAGCACCGGAAACCTGATAAATATGAACTTGATCAAAATGCCTTTTAATATATTTAATATTATTAACAACTGCCAATTCATCTTCCCAAGGAAAGCCAGTCATCAGATTGACATAAATACGAAATCCTAATTCAGCTGAACAATCAACTGCCTTATGGGCTTGCCCCAAAGTAATACCTTTACGAATTCTTTTTAAAGTTTCAGAATCTCCACTTTCAATCCCATAGCTAACCATATAACAACCAGCTTCCTTCATCGTTGATAACATTTCAGAATCAACGATATTGGCTCGAGTTGAACAACACCAAGCTATATCCAACTTGTTATCCTTTAAGGACTGGCAGAAATCTCGGACATATTTTTTATTAAAAGTAAAGGTATCATCAGCAATAACAAAAGACTTAATATTATGAGCGTCTTTTCGATGTTTAATCTCTCTAATTACCTCATCGACCGGATGATACCTAATTTTTTGACCAAAGATAGCCCGATCACAAAAAGTACAGCCGGCCGGACAACCCCTTGAACAATAAATACGATGAAAACCTTTTAGCAATCCCATGGAAGTACGAAAACGCTCTTGATCAAAACAACTAAAATCCAATTTTGGTAAGTCGTTGAGATTAGCTATATACTCGCGTGAAGGATTATGCACTACACATCCTTTAGGATCTTTAAAACTAATTCCTTTTATTGATTCTAAAGATAGGCCTCTAGCCCCGCTCCAAAAATCACATAATTCTGAAAGGGTTATCTCGCCTTCGTTACGGACTACAATATCTACTCCATTATCGAGTGCCTCATCAGGGCATGAAGTAGCATGCGGACCACCAGCAATTACAGTTAACCCTGGTTTCTTAATTCGTTTAATAGTTTTATAAACATCTGGGACGCGATAAGTAGAAAGGTGAAAACCGACAAAGGTTGGTTGATAAACCTCAGTTGCCTCTGCCAAATCGTCCCATCCCAAAAAATTATTAAAAGAATTAACAATAGCTTTGACCTCATAACCTTTTTCTTTCAGAACTGATGATAGGTAGGCAAAACCAGTTGGCATTTCCGAAATCGGATTGGGAAAAATTAAAATGAACTTCTTAGCTTTAGTTAACATATATCTTTTCTCTCATTTAAAAGTTTATATTTTAAAATCATAACAGGGCTGGTTCCAAAAGTCAATTAGCTTTCTTAAGCGAAAGACTCACCCTCATCATTAATAAGTTTAAATATTTTTTGCCCTTAACTAAAATTGACCCTCATCTCAAAGTAGGATGCTTTTTACTTAATTGAGGCTGAAAAAATTATCCATAGGTTAAAACAAGGTATAAATAAAGGGCGTCACGGCTGAACTTTCAGTAAAAACAACTAAAACCCCTAATAATAGTAAGATAATAACTATTGGCAGAAGCCACCACTTCTTACGAAGTCTTATAAAACTCCAAAACTCCTTTAAAATTGTCAACTTACTCATGTTTGTCTCCTTTAAAACTGATTCTCATAGTATTTTTTATCTAAATCAGCCTCAGGCTTAAGAATCCAATAGCTATCTCTTTTTTGGTTAAATTCTGAATCCAAAAACTTTTTACCGAATAATCGAGAAAAAACCGCAATCGGAGTAACCACCAAATAAAATAAAATAGATAAAATTAATCCGGTCAAAGCCCAACTGACAATAATGAATAGAGCTCTTAAAATCTTATGTAATGGTTTCAAAGCTAAAGGAAAAATAAACGAGAATCCAAAAAGAAAAAACGAAACTACAAAAAACTGAGGGTAAAAAATTCCTTTGCGCCATAAAAATAATAAACCCCACAAAATAAAAACTACGCTTAAAGTTAAGCCAAACCTAGCGAGTTCCCTTTTGTCGCTTTTTATGCCTTTTATTTCTTCAATCATAATTAGTCCAACCCAAACTCTCTAAGCCAAGTAATATCTTTATCTAAAGGCTTTTGTTCTTTTTTCTCCAACAAATAGTTTCCGACAATAAGATAGTCCATATTAGTACACATAAAACACAAATAGGCATCTTCGGGGGTGCAAACTATCGGCTCACCACGCACATTAAAGGAAGTATTAATGATAACTGGACAACCATACTTTTGATCCATTTTCCTTAATAACCGGTAATACAAAGGATTATCCTCCTCTTCCACGGTCTGAACCCTTGCTGAATAATCCACATGAGTAACTGCCGGAATTTCTGAACGCTCAATTTGCAATTGATCCAAACCAGAAAGACTCTCTTGCTCTTTAGTTATTGATTTTCGAACTCTCTGGCTAACCGGAGCAACCAAAAGCATATAGGGACTTTCGACTTCCAGCTCAAAGTAATCAGAAGCCTTCTCTTTAGTTACTGAAGGCGCAAAAGACCTAAAAGGCTCCCGAAACTTTATTTTAAGGTTTATTATCTCCTGCATCTTGGCTGAACGAGCATCGCCAAGAATAGAGCGGTTGCCCAAAGCCCGGGGTCCAAACTCCATTCTCCCTTGAAACCAACCGATTACTTTACCAGCGGCAATTAAATCAGCTACTTTTTCGGGAATTTCATCATCATTCAAAAAAGTGTAAGGGACATTATTGCTCTTTAAATACTCTTCAATACAATCCCTATCAAAGCTAGGCCCCAAATAAGAACCTTGCTGAAAGTCTTTTTTCCGATCAACTTCTCTTTTATTTCCTAGACATTGATACCAGGCAAACAAGGCTGCCCCCAAGGCGCCTCCGGCGTCTCCGGCAGCCGGCTGGATCCAAATATTTTTAAAGTTGCTTTCGCGTAAAATTCGACCGTTAGCAACACAATTTAAAGCTACACCTCCGGCTAAACAAAGATTTTCCTGATTAGTCTGTTGATATAGATGATTGACCATGCGTAACATTACCTCTTCAGTTACCGCCTGAATAGATGCTGCTAAATCCATATGTTCTTGACTAAATTTAGACTCTGGTTTACGAGGCTCTTGGCCAAATAACCTATGAAAACGGCGGTTAGTCATAGTCAAACCAAAGCAATAGTTAAAATAGTTCATATTTAATTTAAAGGAACCATCTTCCTTTAAATCGATCAATTCACGAAATATCAACTCCTTATATTTAGGCTCACCATAGGGAGCTAAGCCCATAAGTTTATACTCTCCGGAATTAACTTTAAACCCAAGATAGTAAGTAAAAGCTGAATAAAGTAATCCTAAAGAATGCGGGAAATGAATTTCAGCTAAAATCTTTATCTGGTTATCTTTACCAACTCCATAACTAGCCGTAGCCCACTCACCTACCCCATCAATGGTTAAAAAAGCAGCTTTCGAAAAAGGTGAAGCGAAAAATGCCGAAGCAGCATGTGACTGATGATGTTCAGTAAAAATAATTTTTCCTTTATATTTAAGTTGACTACCGATAAAGTCCTTTATCCAAAGCTTTTGTTTTATCCATAAAGGCATTGCTTTTAAAAAAGAGCTAATCCCTCTCGGAGCATAGGCTAAGTAGGTTTCTAAAATACGCTCAAATTTAATAAAAGGTTTATCGTAGAAAGCAACTAAATCTAATTCCTTAGAAGTAAGCCCACTATTCTCTAGGCAGTAATTAATGGCATTTTTAGGAAAGGAAGAATCATGTTTTTTGCGGCTGAATCTTTCTTCTTGGACAGCTGAAACTATTTGCCCGTCTTGGATGAGACAGGCGGCACTATCATGATAAAAGGCAGAAATTCCTAGAATATTCATAAATAATTCATCTAGCGACTCTGTTCAATTGATGAACAATATTATAGATTCTTACCTATATATGTCAACCCTTTTAATAGCAGTTATAGAATCAAAAACGAAGGGTTATTCCTGAGCCGAAATAGAGGTCTTGATGAGTTTTCTTGATTTGAATAAAATACTCTAACTCGTTTTCAGTAAACAGCTTATGATTAAAAGTAAGGGCTAAGCCCAATGATTTATCCTGAACGTCACGGAGACTAAAAACTAAATCCTTATTTTTAGCTATTTTAACCTTTGCTCCAAGATAGACTTTTTTTAACTGACCAGACCCATAGTCAACAATGAAGCTTAAACCCAATTTACGGCTAAAGTTCCAGCGGCCGTATAGACTAATAATCTTTTCCCTTTTTAAATCACCCACCCCAATCCCTAAACGGTATTTTATGGCTCCCTTTTTAGGATAAATGTTAGGCGATTCAACCTGAACTTTAAAATTAAAAACACTCCCTCGGCCTCCCGATAAAATATACTTAAGTCTATTACGTTCGTTAATCTGCCAAAATCCATCAAAAACAATAGACTCTTTTACCCTCTTTTTTGTCTTAAGTTTTGCCTTCTCATAAGAGTAAACTATTTTCTGCTGCTTGTTTAACTGCCAAATACCACCGAAAGTAAGCGTCTCGGGATTTCGCTTTCTTTTAACTTCAAAGCTAAGACGATTAAATTTATCAGCCCGCCACAAGCCCTTCAACTTCAAAAAAGAAACTATCTGCTTATTCTTCTCTGACTTGGTTTTAACTTCAAAGGTTATAAAATCAGCTCCGGCCTCAGTAATCTTTCCCTTTAGAGTTAGCTTATTATCTATGGAACTCTTATCTTCCTCGGCCTTAAAAACTAATTCATGGTTTGAAGTTAGCTTCCAACGACCATCAAAAGCAGAATTTCCAATAAACAAAAGATTATCCTTATCTAAAGAAAGTTTTGATTTAGTTTTACTCATCTTAGCTAACTAAAATACCTTAATCTAACTAAATTTGGTTTGATTTAATTAATTGACTATAACTTACTATTTTCCAATAGGTTATGTAAAAGGGTCCTATTGGAGGCGCAGATAAATCCGGGGTTTTTCAAGCTTTCCTTGTTGTAACTAAAAGGAGTCCCGTCTAGGTTAGCAACAACTGCTCCTGAAGCCTCAGCTATCGCTTGTCCAGCAGCCGTATCCCACTCCATAGTTGGACCACTACGCAAATATAAATCAGCTTGGCCTTCGGCAACTCGGCAAAATTTTAGTGAACTTCCAGCATGAATAACAACAGGATTAGTAAATGAAGAAATCATTCTATCCTCTTCCTTGCTACTATGCGAACGGCTTCTAACCACGGTTATTTTATCAAGCAAAGGTTTCCTGGTTCTGATTGGTTTAGATTTACCGCCCTTATCTTGCCTAAAAGCTCCTTTGGATTTTAAGCCAAAATATAGTTGATCATAAGCCGGTAGAACAACTACCCCAAAAACAGGAATGGTTTTTTCAATTAAAGCAATATTAACCGTAAACTCGCCGTTTTTTTGGATAAACTCTTTAGTCCCGTCCAAAGGATCAACCAACCAAAAACTATCCCAACCGCTTCTTTGAGAAAAAGGTATTTCTTTAGCCTCTTCTGAAATAATCGGAATCTCAGGAAAAGCTTCTTTTAAACCAGCGGCGATTACTTCTTGAGCTAGTCGGTCAGCTAAAGTTAAAGGGCTATTATCTTTTTTTAAATTAACTTCGAAATCTGAAGATTTGTATACTTCTACTACTCTTTGTGAGGCAAGTGAGGCTATCTCGAGGATTTTTTCAATCTGAGAATCAGAAAAGTTCATGCTTTTAGATATAACCTTTTTGAGATAAATAATTTAAAATGCTCTTTGCTGCTTCTTCCTTGGTTAGCTTACCAGTATCAATAACTATTTCAGCCTGCTCTGGTTCTTCATAGGGAGCAGAAACCCCGGTAAACTGCTTAATTTCACCACTGCGAGCCTTTTTATAAAGCCCCTTAGGGTCTCTTTGTTCGCAAATTGCAAGATCAGCCTTAACAAAAACTTCAATAAAATCACCTTGCTTCATAAGGCTCCGGGCCTTATCTCTGTCTTTTCTGTAAGGAGAAATAAAAGCAGTTATAGCTAAAGTTCCGGCTTCAGAAAATAATTTTGCCACCTCACTAATTCTTCGAATATTTTCTTGGCGATCTTCCGGAGAAAAACCCAAGTTACTATTTAAGCCGTGGCGAACATTGTCACCATCTAGAAGATAAACCTGGTGTTCCTTCTCAAAAAGCATTGCCTGAAGCTCAACAGCAACTGTAGATTTACCGCTTGAAGGTAAACCCGTAAACCAAATAACTGCCCCCTTGTGCTTATTGCGCTTTTCTCTGTCCTGTTTAGATATCCCTGATTCATGCCATGTAATATTTGTGCTCTTTCTTTGTTCTTGATTCATTTTTTACCTCTTACTATAATATTTAGCTAATATTTCAGAAACTGGTTTACGCATTACTCGCTCGTCAACTACTTCTTGATTTTGTAATTTTTTTCTTAATTCTTTTCCGGAAATTAAAATCTGTTTATATCCTTTACCTTTAGACTCTTCAACTAAACCAACTCGACCTAACTCTTGAAAGTAAGCAGCAAATCCAACCTTAATCGGCTCTATTATCAGTGCTCCGTTTAGGTTGGAGAATTTCTCTTGGGCGTCGAAATCACCCCAAGCCGGAGCTCCATCATCGAAAGGAGCGTCAGCGTGCTTGCGACCAATAATAATATTACTAAAGCCATAGTTCTGACGATAGATAGCATGCATTATTGCTTCTTTTGGTCCGGCATAAAACATCTTCATATCCAGACCAATCAGCATAAGTTGCTGACCTAAATCATAACCCTTGCTCTTCCAAAGTTCTGAATCCTTATCACCCTGGCCTAGAAGTTTATTCTCGATTAAAACCTCATAAGTTTTCATTCTTATGTCCGCTGGAACATCATCAGATTTAGTAGCGCCAACCAAAGGATTCAAAACAACTCCGGTAAAAAACCCTTCTCGAGTAAGTTCCTCAGCTCCGTGGACCAAGGCATATTCGTGAGCCCGGTGTAAAGCATTCCTGGTTTGAAAAGCAACTATTTTTTGCCAGCCCTTCTTTTTAAATATTTCTCTGGTTTCAGAAGGAGTAAGCATGTATTTTCCATATTCAGGATGTAATTTCTGAGGTAAGGCTAAAATCTTGCCGCCTAAAAGATAATCACGCTGATCATCGCTAAATATACGCGGACCAGGATGATCAATGCGTTCAGTTCCATATACTGACTTATTGTAAGCGGTTTTGTCAAAAGGATAAATATCAGATATCTCTAGAGACCCAATTATTTCCTGAGACTCATTCCTAACTACTACTGTCTCACCAACTTCTAAATTATCAGCCTCGGACTTAGATATTGCAAAAGCTAAAGGTATAGTCCAGGCATAAGGCTTACCATTTCTTTCTATATATTCATCAGCTAAAACTTTATTGAACTCAAGCCTAGCCATCGGACCTTCAAGCGGAGATAGACCACCGTCAGCAATTCGATAAAATATTGATAAATCAGCATTAGAAATATTATAAACTTTTAATCTAGATATCTTATCGAGAAAAACTTCTCTCTCTAATTTAGGAATAAATCGATCAATTAAGCCGCAACCACCATGAGCTAAAATACTATTGCCATCCATTATTTTCTTCCCCCTCAATTCGCCTATTCTTTCTTAAGATATAGTCAAATTGGTTGTTCTTTTAACTTAAAAATTTATTAACTTCTAAATATTTTATTATTTTCTTTGCTGCTTCCTCAGGTGAAATATCTTTGGTGCTAAGAGTAATTTCGGGGTTTTGAGGCGGCTCATAAGGATCATCAATACCAGTAAAAAGTTTCAATAATCCCTGCCTTGCTTTTTTATAAAGACCGCGAGGATCTCTCTTTTCACACTCCTCAAGCGGTGTATCAACATATACTTCAATAAAATTATTACACATTTTCCTCACAAAACTTCTTGATTCTTGATAAGGTGAAATAAAAGAAGCTATAACAATAACTTTATTTTTCTCAAGCAAGCTAGCTAATAACCCTACTCGCTTGATATGTCTATCTCTCTCAGACTTAGTAAAACCGATCTTAGGAAATATTGCTCTGATTTTTTCACCGTCTAAGCGTTCAACATTAAAAGACTTAGCCGTAAGTATCCGATAAAGATTCTCAGCAATGGCTTTTTTCCCTGCGGCAGAAAGTCCGGTTAACCAAATCACACAAGGAATCGCCTCTCTACGACCAAAAGAAATTTTATCCCAAATTCGTTCATGAAAAAAATAAATCGCCATCTTGCTAACAAATTCCAAAAAACCAACCGTAAAGGCTAAACTTATTTTTCTTGTAAAAATAAATACAATGATTGATGTGGCTATAGTGCCGGCTGATCTCCAAGTAATAGCCTTAAGTATCGAACGTGCCTTTGTCTCTCTAAACATAAGTTATTTATTAAAAAACCTTCTAGTTGTTGATATTACATAGTTTATTTGCCGGTCAGTTAGCCAAGGATGGATCGGAAGGCTCAAAATTCTAGTAGCCATACTTTCGGCAACTTTAAGCTTACCACTTATCTTTACCCTCTTAAAAGCCTTCATCTTATGAAGACAAACCGGATAATAAATTCGTGAATGTATACCCTTGGAATTCAAGTAGTTAAGAAGTTTATCTCTTTTTGCCGAAATTCTCAAGGTATAAAGATGGTAAACATGTCTACAAGCCTTAGATTCACTGGGAATTTTAAGCTCTTTAATATCTTTAAAAGCATTGTTATATTTTTGAGCGACACTTCTTCTTAAATCATTAAACTTATTAATATGTTTTAACTTAGCTAAAAGTACTGCTGCCTGCATTGAATCAAGGCGCGAGTTATAGCCGATATAAGCAGCTCTATACTGGCTAGTTTGACCGTGATTGCGCAAGATAGTTAAAAAAGAAAACAACTTGCTATCATTAGTTGCAATCAAGCCACCGTCACCAAAAGCACCGAGATTTTTAGAAGGAAAAAAACTAAAAGCTCCACAATCGCCCAGAGAACCTGCTTGTTTGCCATTAAACTTTGCACCAAAACTTTGAGCCGTATCTTCAACCACAAATAAGCCACGGCTTTTCGCTAATTTTGTAATTTCGCTCATATTAGCTGCCAAACCATATAAATGCACCGGGATAATACCTACTGTATTCTTATTAATCGCTTTTTTTATTTTTAAAGGATCAATATTGTAACTTTCCGAATCAATATCAACAAATACCGGCGTGGCCCCTGAGTGTACAATACTTTCAGCAGTAGCAATAAATGTAAAAGGCGTAGTGATAATCTCGTCTTTCTTATCGAAATGCTCCTTACCTTTTATCTTTAAAGCCAAAGCCTTTAAAGATAAAATTAAAGCATCGGTTCCTGAAGCAACACCAAGGGCATGCTTTGTTCCTAAATAGTCTTCGGCCTTAGCTTCAAAATCCGAAACTGCCTTGCCTAAAATCCATTGCTGAGACTTAAGGCACTGTTTAATATTCTGATCAATCTCTTTTTTTAAAAAAGAATACTCTTTCTTTAAGTCTAGGAGTGGTATATTAAAATTTTTCTTCATTTGCTATCCTATGTAATTGTCTTAAAATAAGCTATTGTTTTTTCTAAGCCCTCTCTTAAGCTGACTTTGGGCTTCCAAGCCAGTATCCTCTTTGCCTTATCTATATTCGGTTGCCTCTGCTTAGGATCATCTTCAGGAAGCGGTAAATATTTTAACTGCGCCTTTGAACCAGTCAACTTTAAGACTAAACTAGCTAGCTTTTTAATTGTAAACTCAGAAGAATTACCTAAATTCAAAGGAAGCTTATAATCTGTCTGCATGAACTTTACGATACCTTCAACTAAATCGTCAACATAGCAAAAAGAACGAGTCTGGTTACCCTTTCCGTAAATCGTTAAATCATTACCTTTTAGGGCCTGAACGATAAAATTAGAAACTACCCGGCCATCATCGGGTTGCATCCGCGGCCCATAGGTATTAAAAATGCGCACTGTTCTTGTATCAATATTGTGCTTGCGCAGATAGGCAAAAGTTAAGCTTTCGGCGGCTCGTTTACTTTCATCATAACAGCTGCGGACGCCGATTGGATTAACATTGCCCCAATAACTTTCTGACTGAGGATGTATTTTAGGATCCCCGTAGACCTCTGAGGTTGAAGCTAAAAGAAACTTAGCGCGCTTGGCCTTAGCTATGCCCAAACAATTATGAGTGCCGAGAAGCCCGGACTTAAGTGTCTTTATCGGGTAATTAAGATAGTATTTAGGTGAAGCTAAAGATGCCAAATGTAACACCCAATCAATATCTTCTTTTAAATACAACGGATTAGAAATATCCTGCTCAATTAATTTAAACTTCGGATTATTAAAAAGCTCGACTATATTTTCCTTTGAGCCAGTAATAAAATTATCAACACAAACCAAAGAATTACCATCGTTAAGCAGCCTTCGGCATAAATGCGAACCAATGAACCCTGCCCCACCGGTTACTAAAATTTTCATTTCGAGTATCTCTCTTTCTTATACCAATCAATTACCTGTTTAAGACCCTGGTTAAATTTAACTTTCGCTTTAAATCCAAATTCACGTTTGGCTTTGCTAACATCTAGAGTTCTCTTTGGCTGACCATTGGGTTTTGAAACATCCCAAATTATTTTACCTTTAAACCCGGTCAGCTTAACAATTAAATTAACTAAATCTTTAATCGAAATTTCAAAACCTGAACCTAAGTTTATCGGTTCCGAACCATTGTATTTCTCAGCTGCCAAGACAATTCCTCTAGCAGCATCTTCAGCATATAAAAACTCTCGAGTGGGCTTACCAGTACCCCAGACAGCTATCTCTTGATGATTGTTATCAATAGCATCAAAACACTTTTTTATTAAGGCCGGGATAACATGTGAAGTTTTAGGGTCAAAATTATCGCGCGGTCCATATAGATTAACCGGTAAAAGGAATATTGAATTAAATCCGTACTGTTTGCGATAGCTTTGTGATTGAACCAAAAGCATTTTCTTTGCTAAGCCATAAGGAGCGTTGGTTTCTTCGGGGTAACCATTCCAGAGGTCCTCTTCTTTAAATGGAGTTGGTGTAAATTTAGGATAACAACAAATAGTGCCAATAGCCACAAACTTTTCTATTCCTAAGTTTTTTGCCTCATCAATTAGCTGAACCCCCATCATCAAATTATCATAGAAAAATTCACCGGGCCTTTCCTGATTAGCGCCAATGCCTCCTACCTTAGCCGCAAGATGTATAACTATATTTGGTTGGACATCTTGATAAACTCTTTTTACTGCCTCACTCTTAACTAAATTATAATCCTTAACGTCAGGAACAAATACATTTTTAGCGCCTTTAGCTTTTAATTCACTAACAACGTAGGAACCAAGAAATCCCTTGCCGCCAGTTACCAGCACCCTTTTACTAGGCCAAAATTGCTTACTTTTATCCATTAAATTAATCGATATTCCACCATTTATTAGAAAATTTTTGCTGCAAAATTCTATCGCCTTCACCAATTGCCTTGAGACCAATTGCTCGCATATCAGCATCAACCATTATCTTAACTAAATCACTAAAGTTAACTTTTGGCTTCCAATTTAAGGTTAACTTAGCTTTGGTTGTATCAGCAAGTAAATCCTCAACCTCAGTAGGACGAAAATAACGCTTATCAATTTTAACGTGTTTTTTCCAATCTAGGCCAGCATAAGAAAAAGCCTCTTTAACAAACTCCTCTACTGAATGATGCTCGGATGCACCAATTACAAAATCGTCAGGCTTTTTTTGCTGTAAAATTTTCCACATTACCTCAACATATTCAGGGGTATAACCCCAATCTCGTTTAGCCGCTAGGTTACCTAAATATGTATAGTCCTGCCGTTTAGCTAAAATATTAGCTATTGCTCGAGTAATCTTACGAGTAACAAAAGTTTCACCACGCCGAGGGCTTTCGTGATTAAAAACTATCCCATTCGAAGCAAAAATACCATAGCCATCGCGATAGTTTTTAGACATCCAATAACCATAAACTTTAGCTACAGCATAGGGACTGCGTGGCATAAATGGAGTATTTTCATTCTGGGGACTTTGAGCTGCTCCAAACATTTCGCTTGAAGAAGCTTGGTAAAACTTTATTTTAAGATTGCTTCTACGTATAGTCTCTAAAAGACGGGCCGTACCTAAAGCGGTTATGTTGCCGGTATATTCTGGAATATCAAAACTTACCCGCACATGACTTTGAGCTCCTAGATGATAGACCTCATCCGGCTTAATATTATAAATTATATTTGAAATTGCTTCGTTATCAGAAAGATCCCCATAATGAAGAAAAAAATTATTCCTGTTTAAATGAGCATCTTGATAAATATGATCAACACGACTAGTATTGAAAGTGCTGGCCCGGCGGATAAGCCCGTGCACTTGATAGCCTTTTGAAAGTAAAAATTCAGCTAGATAAGAGCCATCTTGACCAGTAATTCCAGTAATGAATGCTTTTTTCATTTATAAGCCTCCCTAAACCAATCTACTGTCTTCTTTAGACCTTGGGCAAAATCGACCTTTGGAGAAAACCCTAATAATTCTTTTGCCTTTTGTATATCAGCATGGGTCTTCCTCACATCTCCAAGTCGAATAGGACAATAGTTAGGCTCTAACTTGCTTCCGATAATCTCCTTTAAATTATTAAATAAATTATTCACCGAATTAGGTATTCCTAAGCCAACGTTAAATGCTTCCGAACCAACGTTATCCTTCTCAAGACACCGAATATTCATATCAACCACATCGCTAATAAAAGTAAAGTCCCTCTCCTGATTTCCGTCTCCATATATCGGAGGACTCTTCCCTTCGAATAAACAATTTATGAACTTCGGAATAACAACTGCGTATTCATCCTCTAGAGATTGACGCGGACCATATACATTAAAATACCTTAAATTTAAAATTTTCATATTATAAATTTTACTAAAAACATAGGAATATTGTTCAACGATCAACTTTGTGGCAGCGTAAGGTGAAATTGGTTTTGCAATCTCATTTTCTTTCTCTGGAAAATCATCCCTCTCTCCGTATATAGAGCTTGAAGAAGCACAAACTATCCTTTTTATACCAGCTTCTTTAGCCGCTAAAAAAAGATTTAAAGTTCCGCTAACATTAACTTTATGATAATCAAGTGGAGCCTCTACTGACTTCGGAACACTGCGTAAGGCTGCCTGGTGAGAAATAAGCTCTACTCCCGGTAAAACCTGATCCAATATTTTTTGATCGGCAAAGTCACTTTTAATAAACTTTATTTTACTAAAACTTTGTTCCAAATTGTCAAGATTACCAGTTATAAGGTTATCTACTACAGTGACCTCAGCGCCTAATTTTACAAGTTTATCAACTATATGTGAACCAATAAAGCCAGCACCACCAGTAACTAAAACTTTTCTATCCTTAAGGCTATTAGACATATTTAAAGCACCTCCAAATTAAGATATTTTCTTTTATATACGTTGCGAGTATCAAAAACAAACTTTGAGTTCTTTCTAATAAGTTCATAGTCTAGATAAGAGTGATCAGTAACAATAACCACACAATTATATTTTTGCAAATTACTCTTACTAAGAGCTACCGCTTTTAAATTAATTCCGTTTATCTTTAAGTATGGTATCAACGGATCATAAAAGCTCACCTTGGATTTTTTGCTTAGCTTTTCAATAATATCTAAAGCCGGAGACTCTCTTAAATCTTTAACATCTTTTTTATAAGTAACCCCAACAATCAAAATCTTAGCTTTTCTTAAAGAAACGCCCCTAATTTTAAGTGATTTCTCAAGCCGCTCAACTACATATCTAGGCATAAAGTGATCAATGTAAGCAGCTGAATCAATCATCTTGGTCTTAAAACCCATCTTTTTTGCCTTCCAGGAAAGATACATTGGATCAGCCGGAATGCAATGGCCGCCAACGCCTGGCCCAGGATAAAAAGGCATAAAACCAAAAGGCTTTGTCTTTGCAGCCTCAATTACCTCCCAAATACTTATCCCTAGCTTATGAGCTACAATAGCAAACTCATTAACCAGGGCAATATTTACCAAACGAAAGGTATTTTCGAGAAGTTTTGCGCTTTCAGCTACCTCAGGACTAGATACTGAAAATACCTGTTTAATAATCTTAGAGTACAAAGCTTTGGCTAGACTGGTCGATTTAGGGGATAACCCACCAACGACTTTTGGTATTTTTGCCAAAGTATGTTTTTTATCTCCCGGGTTTATTCTTTCAGGAGAAAAACAAAGAAAAAAATCTTTTTCGCTCTCCAAACCAGACTTCTCAAGAATTGGTAAAACTACCTCTCGAGTAGTTGTCGGATAAGAGGTGCTCTCCAAAACGATTAGCTGAGACTTCCGTAAATACTTCTTAATTAACTTACTAGCTGCAACTACATAAGAAATATCCGGTATCTTTACCTTACGCAAAGGCGTTGGCACGCAAATAATTAAAATATCAGAATCAGCCAAAACTCGCCTTTCAGTGGTCGGTAAAAACTTCTTAGCTTTAATCAACGCTTTAATCGTCTTTGGGTCAATATCAACGATATACTGCTTTGCCTCTTTCAATTTGTTTACCCGTAAAAGATTATTATCGAAACCGTAAACAAAAAAACCTCGCTTTGCAAAATCTACCGCCAAAGGTAAGCCAACATAGCCCAGGCCGATAATACAAATTTTAGCCTTTTTTTTAATTATTTTTTCTTTAAGTACCTGGTAGTTACTCATCTTGATTTTAAAAAGCAATCTATCTTCCGATTCCGATATATTCAAATCCTAGGTCACGAACCTTATCGCGATCAAACATATTTCTTCCGTCAACGATCAACGGATAACGCATCAACTTCTTAATCTTTTTTAAATCTAGCTTCTTAAACTCTTCCCATTCGGTCAACAAGCAAAGACAATCACTGCCCTTTACGGCCGCATAAGGATCTTTAGCAAACTTTAACTTAGCTGTTTTAAAGATATCCTTTGCCTCAGAATAGGCTTGGGGATCATAGGCTGAAATTATTGCTCCTTGTTTTAAGAATGAATTTACGATATCAACCGAGGGAGCAAAACGCATATCATCGGTATCGGGTTTAAACGATAAGCCTAAAATTGCAATTTTCTTATTTTTTATAATCCAAAGCCGATCTTTTACCTTCTCGATGAAATTATGACGTTGACCTTGATTAATATTTTTAATCTCTTTCAATAAATTAAATTCATAACCTAACTTCTTAGAAATATAAAAAAATGCTTCGATATCCTTAGGGAAACAAAAACCACCATAGCCTAAGCCAGCATCCAGAAAGTCTCTACCAATTCTCTTATCCATACCCATGGCTTGGGCTATTTTTTCAATATCGGCTCCGGCTAAATCGCAAACTCGCGAAACCGCATTAATAAACGATACCTTGGTAGCTAAAAATGAATTGCAGGCATGCTTTATTAGCTCAGCCGTATTAATATCAGTAACTATAATCGGGACCTTAATTTTGGCATAGATATCTTTTAATATATTTTCAGCCTTCGTTGACTCAACCCCGATAACTATTCTGTCCGGAGAGAAAAAATCATAGATTGCCTTACCTTCCCTTAAAAATTCAGGGTTAGAGGCAATATCAAAGTCTCGGCTATTTTTTTTGTAGCGAGAAATAATATCCTTTATCTTCTTTCCGGTCTGAACCGGAACAGTTGATTTTCCAACAATTAACTTATAAGAATTAAGATTATTAGCAACTACCCGAGCAACATTCTCTATGGCGCTAAGATCAGCTGAACCATCTTTCTGCGGTGGAGTACCGACAGCAATAAAAATCACTTGGCTCTTTCTAATTGCCTCAGTTAACGAGGCTGAAAAAACCAAGCCACCACTCTTAATACCTTTTTTAACCAAAGGCTCTAGATCCGGCTCAAAGAACGGTACTTTTTTGGCTTTTAAACTCTGGATTTTTTTCTTATCTTTATCAACACAAATTACCTTATGCCCTAATTCACAAAAACAAGCTGCAGCGACTAAGCCAACGTGACCAGCCCCAACCACACAAAGATTATACTTTTTAACTGTTTTATTCTTTTGCTTGTTTGACTTTACTTTCATTAATACCTTTCTTTTAATAAGTAGTATAATATTGAGATTTAGCCCCCTCATGCGTCTTATCAAAAGTTATGCTCAAACTGGGAAAGGCCTTTAAAACAAATTCAAACCAAACAGTATAGTTTTTTCCGCCAACTGAGGCCCTCTTAACATCTAAACCGAGGTCAAGCCACCAACAATGCAAATCAGTTCTTACTTTATATTGCTGTTCAAATAAGTCGCCACGATTATATTCATAACGCAAATAACTTCCTAACTTTACCTTCGGGGTTAACTGATAGGAAAAATCAAAAGTTCCCTGAGTGTCAGTTACCCGGGTATAGCGATGGCCATAGGTAAAAGAGTACCTTTCCTTCTCTACTTCTTCACCAGCTTCAAACACCTTATATTTACCTTTGGTAGTAAAATCAAGATTAAAAGAAGTTATTCTTCCTAGCTTGTTACCGTCTGAATTAGCATCATAAGTAACGTTAGAGGTAAGTGATAAGCCCTCCTTAGGATAGATCTCTAAATCAGCGGTTATAGTAGTAATTCGACTATTAGCACCTTCAGGATTAATCGTATAGTTAAGAGCCGGGCTAAAATAAACAAAGTCCCACTTCTCATTTTCCTTATTTTTAACCTGCAACTTATTGCTTAGAACAAAACTAACTGTCTCGGACCGACTTAAGCTATCAATTCCATCAAATTGAAAAACATTAGCGTTAGCTACAGTTGGCTCATGAGCGTAACTATAAGTTATCTCAGGAGTTATAAGGTGGCGCACCTTATCTATCTCCTCGCCAAAAATATCCCAATCCACATCAAAAACCTTATAAAGTCTGCTACTTAAAGATGTTCCGCTGGTAAAGCCAATTCGCCAAATATCCTCATCGCCAAAAGCATTCTTAGAGTAATATATTGAATTTAAACCAATGTTAGGTGAAATACTAAGCCACTTTATCTTATCCGAGTAGCTTAAGGTATTTTTACCGTAAAATCTAAAAGCATCATCATCCAAATCAGAATTAGCATTCTTTTTAGCTAGATTAGATATCTTTTCACTAGAGTTAAAGTAAAGCTTACTGTTTCCTAACTGTTGACTGAAAAAATCATAGCTAAGCTCTGGAAGGTACTCACTCATGCTTTCGTAACGATTAAACCTTTTCTGAGTTAATAAAGATAAAGAAGAATTCTGAAAAGGATAACGCATGAGAAGGTAACTCTTGGGGTTAGGGTTAAGCTCATACTCTTCCTCAAAGAAATCTTTAACAAAAAACTCATCGGAAAATTTATGAAACTCAGCAATTATCGATAAGTTCTTTATCGGTTCACCGTCATAAGATAATTCTGCCTTGTAGCGATCGTCTTCTAAATATTTATCAGCCTTTCCTGAGCGATCACCGTGAACTTTAAAAAGACTATTTCGCTTGCCGATTTGATAAAGCTTATCTTGAATCATATAGTAACGAGCCAAGGCTTTACCCATTTTTTTGCTCTCCATCTTATGGGTTAAACCAAACCCCCAGCCTCTTTCCTCATACCAATCAATATTAAACCAATCCGTATGCTCTTCATTGAGTTGATAGCGCCAGCGAGTCAGTAAAAAGTAACCCAGCTCATCATTGTGCCCCGGAACTATCTCAGCCGGAAAAGAGGTATCCTTTAAAGACTGGGAAAAATAAGGAATATAGAATACCGGAACTTTCCCCACCTTTAAAGTTACTTTTCTGGCTACTACTTTATCGCCGGGATAAATGGTTACCTCTTTTGACACCATCCGGTAGTGCGGCTCAGCTAAATCACAAGTTGTCATGTAGCCGTTTCTCATTACCAATTTGTTTTTACCTATTTTTTCTCCTTCCGGAGCCTCTCCATAAAAAGGAGTACTCTCAAAACGAATATTATTTATATCAGCATTATAAGTATTAAAATCATAAACTGCTGTTTCACCATAGAGAACTGTTCCCTCTCTGATTACTTTAATATTTCCAGTAATATTAGCGATATTAGTATTAACGTCAAAGATTCCCTCGTCACAGTAAAGCTCAACATCTTTCTGGACCATCTTCACATTGCCTTTAGCATAAATTTTACCCACACCGCGCTGAAAATCTATTTCATCAGCATCAACAATTACCGGTATTTTTTCACTACCAGAAGTGGCTTTTTGATCAGGCTTAGAGCTATCATCGGTCTTTTTGTCAGTTTTAGCTTCTTTAGCTTTTTCATCTTGTTTAACTTCTTGAACTAGAGCCTTATCTTCTAAAGGAGATACCTTTTCCTCTCTAGTTAAAGAAACCGCATCAAGAGTAGACTTAACTGTAGTCAATTTACTAACCAATATCCCTTTGTTTTTGGAAGCAGAAGATAGCGGCGTGGTTTCACTATTAGAAAAAGCAACCAGCGGTAAGAAAAAAACAACCAGTACAATCAGTTTTTTCATATTACTGTTTCTCAAGCTGCTCCTTAACCAGCAAGGCGGCTCCGACTATCCCCGGCTGTTTTAACTGAGCCTTGAGAACTTTTAAATTCTTCACTTGAGGCCACATGGCCTGTTGTCTTATCACCTGTAAAAGATATGGTCTAAACAAACCTAAGGCTCCAGACACCCCTCCACCTAGGATAATCGCCTCGGGGTTAAATACATTAACCATGCCCGATAAAAACTTACCTAAATTATATGAAAATTCCTTCCAAAGCATAATAGCCTGTTTTTCACCTTTTAGGCCCCTTTGAAATATCTCACTTACTTCCTTAATCTTAGTTTTATTTCCTTTGAGTTGCCTATAGCGCTTTAAGAGATAACCATTACCAGTATAAGTCTCAATACAGCCTCTGGCTCCACAGCCACAAAGGTTTCCCTTTAAAGTTAAAGGTACATGACCTAACTCAGCAGCGCTGGTTCTCCCAGTTAGAAGCTTGCCATCAATTAATACTGCTCCGCCTAAGCCAGTGCCGAGAGTTAAAAAAATAGCTTGTTTAAACCCCCGACCAGCACCACAGCGAGCCTCAGCAAGACCAAAAAGATTAGCATCATTACCTATAGCTACCGGAAGCTTGAGCTGTTTGATAAGCACCTCTTTTAAGGGAAAGTTCTTCCAACCAGGAATGTTGGGAAGATAATAGATGAATCCTTTTTTTGTATCGATTATGCCGGGGGCACCAATACCAAGGCCTTTAATTGAAAAACCTTTAAAATCCTTTAATAAAGATTTAAGGTTCTGGATAAAAACGGTTTTTTTTCTTAAGTCAGCCGATTGGTAAATTCTTTCTTTAACTACTACCCCCTTGGGGCTTACCAACCCAGCTTTTATATAAGTACCACCCCAATCAATGCCTAAAAAGACTGCCACTCCTACCTCTGATTTTTACTGATTTTATATATAAATATTATTAAATTATTTATATACCTAGTATATACTATAGCTGTTATTTTTCAATCAAAAAATGCCTAATTAACAAGGAATTTAAGGGTTAGATTAATTTTGAATGGGATTATTAAATATGGTCGGGAGAGTGGGATTTGAACCCACGGCCTCAACGTCCCGAACGTTGCGCGCTAGCCAAGCTGCGCTACCTCCCGAATCTTAATTCTTATTTTGCTTAAGTAAATAATCAAACTCTACATTAAGTTGGGCTCCCGGTTTCTTATCCTGTAGAGTCGTATCACGATAAGTAAAAGGAATAATATCTAAAGTAAAATACTTTGGGTAGATCTTCTTTACAGTTAAAGAAATTCCCTCAACAGCAATAGAGCCATTTTCTAAAACTTTTGACTTAAACCGGGATGGCAAATCTATCTCTACCTGCCAATAATCACCTTTTTTAATTATTCGTCTTAATTTTAGTTCGGTGTCGACATGACCTAAAACAAAATGACCACCAAGTTTGTCTCCGGCTTTTAATGCTGGCTCCAAATTAACTAGATCACCTACTTTGAGACGCTTAAGATTAGTATTAGCCAAGGTTGAGGCAACAGCCTCAAAAAAAAGATCATTCTTAGATTTCTTAGTCAAAGTAAGACAAACTCCGTTAATTGCCATACTGTCAGAAACCTCAGCTTCCGAGGCTAATTTTTTTGAACTAACCGCAATTACACTTAGCGAACTCTTTTTGCTAAATGCAGTAACCTTAACAACTTCTTTTATTATTCCAGTAAACATAATATTTTAGTTTAAATATTTTTAAGTTAAAGCGATTATATCACATATTTTTAAGTTACCCAAAAGAGAAAATAACTTAGTCGGGCTTTAAAAAATAGCTTCTCTAACTACCTGCTATATAGGCATTTATGAGTACAATCTTTGCAAAAAAATAACCCCGCGCCTATTGAAGCGCGGGGTCGAAATTTCATCGATGTTTTTATTCGTAAGAAGTTAAACAAAGGTTCTATTACCTTCGTCTATCACTTATTTCTTTTTTTTCTTTGCTGCTTTTTTCTTTGCAGGTTTTTTCTTCTTTGCTGCTTTCTTCTTTGCCATGAAAATCACCCCCCTTTTTTATTCTCAACACTTTGTTAAGAAATACCTTATAATTCAATTTAACAAACTTATCACTCAATGTCAACACATTTTCGTGTTTTTTTTGATTTTTTAATGCGACTTAAATTTTTTGAAATTGCTATTCCGAAAAATTATTAGTTGAATTATTTTTCAAAGTCATTAAAAATGACTAAAAAAATATTAGTGGGGTTTTTTAGGCTGGGCTTTTATCTTTCGAGGAATTTTAACGGTAACTTTTTTTGCTTTATCCCATAACCGTTCAAGATTGTAATATTCTCTAGCTTCATCGGTAAATATATGCAAGATGATATCGAAAAAATCAACCAAAACCCAATACGATGACTCATTAGCTTCAGAATGCTGAGCTCTCATATCACCTTCTTTGCAACTCCTGATAGTTTCTTCATGTATTGCCTTTACTTGCCGGGTTGAATCTCCGGAACAGATAATAAAATAATCACAAAGACCGCTAAAATTGTGCACATCTAGAATAACTATATCTTTAGCCTTTTTTTCACTAATAATTTCAACGATTCTAGCAAGCTTTTCTTTAATTTTTAAAGTAGTCATAACTAACTAATCAGCCTCCTTATTTGACTATCTAAGCCTTCTTTGATATTGCCGACGCAAGAAACACAAACCCGATCAAAGCTAAATAAATCTTTAACTAGCTGCCTTATTTGACTGGCACTAACAGCTTCAATCTTCTTTTTTAAAGCTAGAAAACTATCAATTTCTCCAAGATTAATATAACTCTGAGCAGCGTAGCCCATCCGCCCTTGCGACGTCTCAAGAGCCATGGCAATCTGGCCCAACAAATAATCTTTAGCTCGTGACAACTCTTTAGCCGGCACCTCTTTTTGCTTTAAACGATTAAGCTGGGCTAAAATCACTTTAATTGCTAACTCTACCTTACTGGCGTCTAGACCTAGATGAATTAAAAAACCACCACTATCCTTATAAGACCTAGCTTCAGTAGAAATATCGTAGCAAAGTGATCTTTTTTCACGTAATTCTTCAAACAAGCGACTACTCATGTTGGCACCTAAAATAACATTAAGCAAACGCAAAACCATCCGCTCCCGACTCATATAAGGAACCCCTCTAAAGCCCAAATAAAGATGAGCTTGCTCATAAGGTTTTTTCTCAATAGCAATGCGTACACCGCTTAAAGGCTTAGGTTTAGGGCTGGCTAAATTAACCTTAGCCTTTGAGCCCTTAGCTCTTGCCTTAATGATGTCTAAAACTTCCCGCCGGGGAAAAGCCCCAGAAAGCGATATAACTGTATTACTCGGAGCATAGTATTTATTTCTAAAAGCCTTCAGATCGCTCTCTAGAACATTGTTAACTGTCTGGGTAGTACCAATAACATCTTCACCTAAAGCATGCCCCTTCCAAAGTAAACTTTCAACAAGCATCCCTGCTCGAGCCGAAGGAAGATCGTTATACATCTTTATCTCTTGTAAAATTACTTTTCGTTCTTTCTGAATATCAAAAGGCCTAAATAGTGGGTTTTGCACCATATCTAAAAGAATATCTAAGGTCTGAGTAAAGTTTTTCTTAAGAAAATTAGCATGATAAGCAGTTAACTCTTGGGAAGTAAAAGCATTCAGCAACCCGCCGCGACCCTCGATTTCCTGTTTTATCTTACGATGAGTATAGTTTTTAGTCCCCTTAAAAACCATATGTTCTAGAAAGTGGGCAATACCTTTAAGCCTCTTTTCTTCAAAACGCGAACCAATACGTAAAAAAATCCCCAAAGATGCTGTCTCCATATTGTCTAAAGGGGAAAATACAAAGGTTAGGTTATTGACTGGAATTATTTCATACATAGGCTTGCTGTGTAACGCTCAAGACGCCTCAAAAAGTCTTTCTTGTCATAGTTTCCTTCGATAAACTTAACTATACTACTGCCAACAATTGCTCCGTCTGAAAACTTATTAACTTCGGCAACCTGTTTTGCTGAATGTATCCCAAAACCAACACAAACCGGCAAGTTTGACAATTTCTTTATGCCCTTTATCTGTTTAGTAATTGCACCATAAGCGATATCCTTAGGCCCGGTTATTCCAGTTATTGAAATATAATAAATAAATCCTTTAGTTGAACGAACTATTCTTTTTATCCGTTCTTTATCGGTCGTCGGGGTAATAAAAAAGATCGTATCGATATCATACTTCCTGGCTTGCTTTAGGTATTCATCCGACTCTTCAAGCGGTAAATCTACAACCAATACCGCTGAAACCTTATATTTTTTTAGTTGTTTAAAAAACTGACTTATTCCGAACTTAAAAATAGGATTATAATAAGTCATAACCGCAACCGGTATGGTCAAAACCTTATCTAGACTTCCTAGGCAGCTAAAAAACTTATCGATATTTGCACCGTTAGCTAAAGCCTTAGTAGTTGCAGCCTGAATTATTGGGCCATCAGCCAAAGGATCAGAAAAAGGAATACCTAGCTCAATTACATCAGCACCACCACGCTCCAAGCTAAGACAGATATTCTTGGTTGCCGAAGGATTAGGAAAACCGAAAGGGACATAAGCAATGAAAGCTCCCCGGTTTTCTTTTTTTAGTTGTTTAAATTTATCTTTTAGTCGCATTACTTGCGCTGCTTTTTTTGATTATATTCTTTAATAATATCTAAATCCTTATCGCCGCGGCCAGAAAGGCAAACAATCACTGTTTTTCCCTTATTTTTTTTAGCCAAAGGCTTTAAGTAATAAATAGCATGTGCGCTTTCAAGAGCTGGGATTATCCCCTCTAGTTCAGAAAGAAACCTAAAGCCCTCAACGGCCTGATCATCAGAAACAGCTTCATACTTAGCACGCTTACTTACCTTATAGTAAGAGTGCTCTGGGCCAACCCCGGGATAATCTAAACCAGGGGCTACTGAATGAGCATTTTTAATCTGGCCAAACTCATCTTGCAAGACATAAGAAAGTGACCCTTGAAAAACTCCCGGTTCACCTTTAACTAGTGATGCTGAATGATACCCCCCCAAGCCAAAGCCAGCAGCTTCAACGCCAATAAACTTAACCTGTTTATCAGCAAAAAAAGGATAGAAAAGTCCGATTGAGTTGCTACCGCCGCCAACACAGGCAAGCAGATAATCAGGAAGCCTACCCTCTTTTTTCAATATCTGGCTTCTAGCTTCAATACCAATCGGAGCCTGGAAATCTCTAACCATCATCGGATAGGGATGTGGACCAACTGCTGAACCTAAGAGATAATAAGTTGTTCGCACATTAGTTACCCAATCACGAAAAGCTTCATTGCAGGCATCTTTTAAGGTCTTTGAGCCGCTTTCAACCGGAATAACATTTGCTCCCAAAACCTTCATCCTCAAAACATTCATCTGCTGTCGCTTAACATCCTCAGCGCCCATATAAATATCACAATCCAAAGATAAAAGCGAACAAACTGTAGCTACGGCAACGCCATGTTGACCAGCGCCAGTTTCAGCAATTACCCGATGCTTACCCATATGTTTTGCTAATAAAGCCTGACCGAGAGCATTATTAATCTTATGCGCTCCAGTATGTAAAAGATCCTCTCGTTTCAAATATACCTTAAGGCCCAGCTGTTTACTGATCCGCTGAGCAAAATATAAAGGCGTTGGTCTTCCGGCATATTCATTCAAGTAAAAGCTTAAGCTCTGCTTAAATTTGCTATCTCGCTTATAGCTATTGTAGGCATTCTCAAGTTCCTTTAAACAAACCGAAAGCGTCTCGGGAATATATTTTCCACCAAAAGCTCCAAAATATCCTTTCTTGTTCGGTAAGCTCATCTTTTAACCTTCTCAATAAATTCTTTAATTAGCTGTTCATCCTTTTTACCAACCAACTTCTCAATGCCGCTAGCAACATCTATAGCATAAGGTTTAAGTTTTTTTATTTTAATAACATTATTAACATTAAGGCCGCCGGAAATTATCACCGGTTCACCCCTTTTAATAAGCTTTGAAATGCCGGCTAAAATGCTTTCTGAAAGAAAGTTGACCCCACTCTTTTTTTGTTCATATTTTACATCAAACATATTAGCATCTACCTTATAGCCTGATATTTTCTTCAAGTCAGCTGAATTTTGCGGAAAAAATACCTTTACCAATTTAAACTTTTTAGCGAAAAAACGACAGTAACTGGCTGATTCTGAACCATGGAACTGTAAAACATCCAGATTAAGCTTAGTGGCAATATCAAAAACTGCTTTTGGTTCCTGATCAAGAAATACCCCAACCTTGGTTAAGAAAGGATCAAGTCGAGTTATAATCTTCTTTGCTGCTGACTCACTTATATAGCGTGGGCTTTTCTTAGAAAAAATAAACCCCAAAGCATCAGCTCCTAAACTTGAAGCCAACAGCGCATCTTCTAAATTAGTAATTCCGCAAATTTTTACTTTAACCATCTTCGGCGTCAATATGCAGTTCTTTTAACTTCTCTTGGATATTTTCAGCACGCATTAAAGCTTCCCCAACCAAAACAGCATTAACCCCTAAGCCCTTAAGCACCAACATATCTTTTAAGGTTTTTATGCCGCTTTCACTAACCTTTACGATCCCTTCAGGAACAAACGGTATGAGTTTTTTAGGCCGCTCAATATTAACTTCAAAAGTATGTAAGTTTCGACTATTTATTCCGATAATATCCACCCCTAGATTAAGGGCCTTCTTTAATTCTTTCTCGCTATGGACCTCAACTATAACATCCATATTCAGCTCTTTGGCTAAATCATACAGCTCTTTTACTTTCACCTCATCGAGAATCGCCATAATTAATAAAATAGCGTCTGCACCGACTGTTCGTGACTCTAAAATCTGTACCTCTTCAATTATAAAATCTTTGCGCAAAATCGGCAGGCTAATTTGCTTTCTGATTTCTTCGATATAGTTGATCTTTCCCAAAAAGAAATCCTCTTCAGTAACTACTGAAAGCGCATTAGCACCCCCATCCTTAAATATCTTGGCTAGTTCTAAAGCTGAAAAGTCTTTACGCAATATTCCGGCTGAAGGAGAAGCTTGTTTGATTTCAGCAATAAACGAAACCTTATCTTTACGATTTATTGCATCTTTGAACGATAGCGGCTGAGGAGCTTTTTTAATTAAAGACTCAAAAACCTCACGGTTTTTGCGTAAAACTTGGACCCTTCTTTTTTTGGCCTCTAAGATAAGTGATAATGTCTTATGCATTGGTTTCTAAAAAATTCTTAAATTCAAGATATTTAGCCTTAGCTTTACCTTGATCTATCAATTGAGCAGCCTGGGCTACGCCCTGCTTAAAGTTATCTACCTTAGCTAAGATATAAAGACAAGCTGAAGCATTAGCTAAAACAATATCCCGAGAAGCCCCCTTTTTTCCAGCCAAAACATCCCTAATCATTTGGGCTGAGATGTCAGGCCGATCAGCTAGAATATCAGAAACTCTGATCTTCTTTAAGCCAAAGCTAGCCGGTGATAAGGTTAATTTAGTTATTTTTTTATTATTCAAAAAAGCACTTTCAGTTTTTCCGGTAAGCGATATCTCATCTTTTAAATCTTTACCATAAACTACCATTGCTCTTTTTGAACCCAACTGTCTCAACACTTTAGCCAAAGGTACAACTAAATCCGGGCTGTAAACTCCGAGCAATTGATGGTTAGCTTGAGCCGGATTACAAAGCGGACCCAAAATGTTAAAAATCGTCCGAATCCCCATTTCTCTTCTTATCTTAGCTACCTCACCTAGGGCCGGATGATATAAAGGTGCATACAAAAATGCAATTCCACATTTTTTTAAAGCCTGCTCCATCACTTCCGCTTTAGCAGAAATATTGATACCTAAGGCCTCTAGAACATCGGCACTGCCGCAAGATGAAGACATTGCCCTATTACCATGTTTAGCCACGATTGTGCCCGATGAAGCTATCACAAAGCTAACCGCAGTCGAAATATTAAACTTATTAAGGCCAGAGCCTCCAGTTCCACAAGTATCGATTATCGGCTGGCTATTTATGTCTTGGCCAATGAGATCTTTTCCGATATTTATCTTATTGGCATGACTTCGGACAACAGTCGCAGCTGCTGATATCTCCGATTCTTTCTCACCCTTTATCTTTAAGGCTGTTAAAAAAGCCGCTATCTGTGAGCTCTCAGCCTTATGGTTAAATATCTGCTCAAAAACAGCCTTGGTTTGATCAAAACTTAAATCTTGGCCATTAACTAAAGCATTGATTGCTTCTTTAATCATAGCTTTAAGAAGTTTTTAAGTATTTTTTTACCTTCTTTAGTTAAAATAGACTCAGGATGAAACTGAACTCCATAAAGAGGAAAATCATCCATCTTAACTCCCATTATTATACCATCTTTAGTTTGAGCGGTAATAGTTAAATTTTCTGGCAAAGTCTTTTTATCAATCAAAAGCGAATGATAACGAGTAGCTAAAAAGGGATTCTTAACTGCCTTAAAAATCCCCTTTTTGTTGTGATAAACTAATGAGGTTTTACCATGCATTATTTTTCTAGCTCTGACTATCTTAGCACCAAAACAAGAACCAATACATTGATGCCCCAAGCAAACTCCTAAAATTGGCACTTTTTTATAAAAATAGCTAATTAATTCACAACTTATTCCGGCATCTTTGGGCTGGCCCGGACCGGGAGAAATAACTATTCGGTCGAATTTCAACCTTTTTAACTTTGACAAGCTAACAGCATCATTTCGAAACACCTGGGTATCAGCGCCAAGTTCTTGTAAATATTGAACCAAGTTATAGGTAAAAGAATCATAATTATCTATGATCAGCACTTTCATTGTTTTTCTCGCTTTATCTTTGCTCCAGCCTTTCTTAATTTATGCTCTATCTGCTCATAACCGCGATCAATATGATAAACTCTTGAAACTTCGGTCTTACCTTTGGCTGCTAAACCAGCAATTACCAAGGCTGCCGAAGCCCTTAAATCAGAAGCCATAATTTCTGCCCCGTAAAGGCTGCCTTTGCCTTCAATAATGGCATAAGGTCCACTCCGCTGGATCGCCGCACCCATCCGATTTAATTCAGCCACGTGCATAAATCGATCAGGATAAATCTTCTCATTGATTAAGGATGTTCCCTTGGCTAAGCAAAGACAAGCCATAAACTGAGCCTGAAGATCAGTGGGGAATCCCGGGTAAGCAAGGGTTGTTATATTTACCGGCTCTAGCCTTGCCTTAGGTTTAACCACTAGCGAAGAACCATCACAAATTGTAATCTGAGACCCAATACTTCTAGCTGTATCAATAACCGAAGTCAAATGAGTTGGGTTTACTCCCTCTATTTTAAGCTCAGAACCAGTTGCTAAGCTCGCAGCAATAAAAGTTCCAGCTTCAATTCTATCCGGAATAACTCTAAATTTACAGCCACCAAGCTCCTTAACTCCTTTTATTCTTATTAAAGGCGATCCTTCTCCTTTAATCTCTGCTCCCATTTTCCTTAAAAATGAAGCTAAGCACTCTATCTCTGGCTCGCAAGCCGCATACTCAATTATGGTTTCACCATCGGCCAAGGTAGCGGCCATTAATACATTTGCGGTAGCTAAAACTGAAGATCCAAAAGCTCCACCCAAATAAATATGCTCACCGTTTAACTTCTTAGCCTTAGCCTGACAATAGCCCTGTTCAATAAAAATATCAGCCCCGAGCTGTTTTAATCCTTTTATATGTAAATCTACCGGTCTTGGTCCAATAACGCAACCACCGGGCAAGGCTACTTTTGCCTTTTTGCGTTTAGCTAAAAGCGGCCCTAGACAACAAAAAGAAGCCCGCATTGTCCGAACCAAACGATAAGGAGCCACAAAAGACTTATTCGGCTTAGCCTTAATAACTAAATTACTATTTTCAAAGCTTATTTTTTTGCCCAAGCCTTCAAGAATTCCAATCATGGTTCGAATATCCCGAAGCTCGGGCACATTCTCGATTAGGCAATCTTGATCGGTAAGAATAGTTGCGGCCATTATCGGCAAAGCTGCATTCTTGGAACCGCTCACCTTTATACTTCCTGAAAGTTGGGATTGATGAATTACAAACTTATCCATCGGTTATATTTTGACTACCTATTCTTTAAAACGATCCCTCGAAAATGACCAGAATAATCTTTGATTGATTCAACTATTTCGTATGAGTTAAGCCGGTTAATATACTCATCAAGAATATTCTTATGTTTATAACCAATCTCAATGATCAGATAACCTTCATTCCTTAGGCAACCTTTAGCTTGCTTGAGAATCTTTTTAATAACCCCTAATCCGTCACTGCCGCCGGATAAAGCCGCACGAGGCTCATAGTTAAGTGTACCTCCTATGGCTTCATCTTCAACATAGGGAGGGTTGCTGACGATTAAATCAAAACTGTTTCGCTCAAAACCAGTTAATAAGTCTGTCTGAATGAAATTAATATTAACCTTATGCTTCTTAGCATTTAACTCGGCTACTTTAAGGGCCTCAAGGCTACAATCAGAAGCAACGATTGATAAATCCCTAGAAAGTGAATTCTTGATAGCTATTGCAATATTTCCCGAACCACAGCATAAATCTAGCACTGAGCTTAAATCTTGAGTATTAACTAATTCTATTGCCTTCTCAACAATTAGCTCAGTTTCCGGCCGAGGAATTAAAACATCCGGCGATATATCAAACTCATAGCCAAAAAACTCTTCTTTACCTAAAATATAAGCCAAGGGCATGCCTTGGGCGTAAGCCTTACATATTCTTTCCAATTCGGAATCATCTTTCCCCAAGCTATGCTTTAGGAGAAAGCGTAAGTCCCGATCATTGAAATCAGCCCGATACTCTTTAAGCCAATCCTTTAGCTTCATAAATTTTTTTTCTTTCCTCAGCAATTAAGCGATCAGTAACTTCATCGAGATTTCCCTCTAAGACAGCTTCAAGTTTATAAAGAGTAAAATTTATCCGATGATCAGTGACTCTTCTCTCAGGAAAATTATAAGTACGTATTTTTTCACTACGATCACCAGTGCCAACTTGGGTACGACGAGCCTCGGTCATCTTATTAGTTTCATCACGCATCATCTTTTCCATTATTCGAGCCTTAATAACTCGCAAAGCTTTGGCTCGGTTTTTAATTTGCGATCGTTCATCCTGACAAGTTACTATAACTCCACTCGGAATATGGGTCATACGTACTGCTGAGTCAGTAACGTTTACGTGCTGACCGCCGGCACCAGAAGCCCGATAAGTATCTACTTTTAAATCTTCAGGGTTTATCTTCAACTCAACCTCTTTTGGCTCAACTAAAACTGCTACCGTAGCGGTTGAAGTATGGATTCTACCTCCGCTTTCAGTAGTTGGGACTCGCTGAACCCGATGTACGCCGCTTTCAAATTTAAGATGCTGCCAAGCTCCTTTTCCTTTTAGCGAAAAGTAAATTTCTTTAAGCCCGCCGATTCCGGTAAGATGCGAACTTAGAATCTCTTGTTTCCATCCTTTAGACTCAGCATACCTAGAATACATATTAAACAAAGTTGCGCCAAAAAGAGCAGCTTCATCTCCTCCAGCAGCCGAGCGTATCTCAATAATTACGTCACGGTCGGGCTGATCGGCTTCAAAAATCTTATCTTCAATTTCCCGATCAAGCTCAACTAGCTTTTGCTTTAACTCTTTTAACTCTTCACTAGCCATAGCTCTCATCTCTTCAGATTCCGAACTATCAGAAGAAATCTGGGAAAGATGTTCCTTCTCTTTAAGATGCTTGTCTCGAGTTTCCGAAAGCTTGATGATTTTTTCTAGGTAGGAAAATCTCTTAGCCAATTTAGTGTACTCTTCTCTCTTTTTCAGCAAATCCTGAGAAGAAAGTTCTTTAGCAATTTTCTTATGCTCTTCTTTTAATTTATCAAAGTTAATCATTCGAAATTTCGACGCCTTATTTCTTTTTACCGTATTTCTTCAAAAACTTATCGACTCTTCCTTCAGAATCAACAAACTTTTGCTTTCCGGTGAAAAAAGGATGGCAATTTGAACAAATCTCCACATTGATTGATTTCCTGGTCGAACGAGTATGCACCACATTGCCACAAGCGCACATTACCGTTGCCTGCTCATACTTAGGATGTGTCTTTTCCTTCATTGCTTACCTCCGTTTTACTTAGATTTTACTTAAAATAATCACCATTTCAACCTCTCCTGGCCCCCTAAGGTCTTTGGGCTAAAAAGAGCTGTATTATATCATTATTTATTAAGAGTCAACAGAAATTCCACGTTGTTCTGAGTTTTGGCTAATCTCTGAAGCAAAAGCTCAAGAGCCTCTACTGAGCTTAGCTCATTTAAGGCCTTTCTCAGTATCCATATCCTTGGCAACTCATCAGGATGTATCAAAAGCTCCTCTCTACGAGTATTGGAACGCTTAATGTCAATTGCCGGATAAATTCTCTTCTGAAAGATGCTACGATCAAGGGTAATTTCCATATTACCAGTTCCCTTAAACTCTTCAAAAATTACATCATCCATTCGCGATCCAGTATCAATAAGCGCTGTTGCAATTATAGTCAAAGAACCGCCCTCTTCCTGAGCCCGAGCTGCACCAAAAAATCTTTTCGGCTTATGCAAAGCTCCCGAATCAATACCTCCCGAAAGAATCCTTCCCGAATGAGGCTCAACAAGGTTATAAGCCCGAGCTAAACGAGTGATACTGTCTAGAAGTATAACCACGTCTTTCTTGTGCTCAACTAACTTCTTCGCCTTCTCGATAACCATCTCGGCGACTTGAACATGGCGCTGAGCCGGCTCATCAAAGGTCGAGCTAATAACCTCACCCCTAACCATCTTTTTCATTTCAGTTACTTCTTCCGGTCGTTCATCAATAAGCAGAACCATCAAAATAACCTCTGGATAGTTCTTAGCAATAGAATTCGCTACCTTCTGAAGCAGGACTGTTTTTCCGCTGTAAGGCGGAGCAACAATCAAACCGCGCTGGCCCTTACCAATCGGACAAAGAATATCCAATATCCGAGTCGAAGGTTCCTTAGGTTCAGTCTCTAAAATAAATCTGTCCTTAGGGTAAATCGGGGTAAGGTTGTCAAAAAGAATTCTATTTCGTGACTCATCAGGATGCTCAAGATTAACTGCTTCAACCTTAAGCAAAGCAAAATACTTTTCATTATCCTTGGGCGGCCTAATTTGACCGCTAACCGTATCTCCGGTCCGAAGAGAAAATTTTCTAATCTGAGAAGGAGAAACATAGATATCATCAGGTGAAGGTAAATAATTATAGTTTGTTGCCCTCAAGAACCCAAACCCTTCCGGCAGAACTTCTAATACTCCATCCCCAAACATTAACCCTTGTTTTTCAGCCTGAGCTTGCAGTATCTTAAAAATCAAATCCTGCTTTTTTACTCCACTCATGCCATTAACATTAAGCTTTTTGGAAATTTTATTCAATTCAGAGACCTTCATCTCCTTAAGCGTGCCGATGTCAATGGTGCCATCTGTTTGAGCTTCTTTAGCCTTTACTTTTGTTTTAGGTTTTTCCACAGTAAATCAACCTCCTTGGTTAATTCTTTAATCTTACCACTATTATCAATAACAAAATCTGCCCGTTTTATTTTTTCTCTCAAGGGGCAATAAAAAGACAACCGCTTGAGAGCTAACCCTTTAGAAAATCCATATATTTCATTAAGCCGCTTAAGACTGACTTTTAGTTTCAGTTTAACCAAAACAACTAAATCAAACCTGGCGGTTAGTTTTTTCTCGAAAAGAAGTGGGACTTCGGCGATGGCGATTTTCGACCTAGCCTGCCTACGACATTTCTTAATCCAATTAGTCAAATCTTTAATGACTAACGGATGAACCACTCTTTCAAGTTTTTTCAACTTAACAGGATCGGAAAAAACAATCTCAGAAAGCAACTTCCGATTAATCCGGCCACGGCTTAAAACTTCCGGAAACAAAGCTACTAACTTTTTATAAACTAAACCTTTACGATTACGATAATACTTATGAATCTGTTGATCACAATTAAAAGTAGGGGCTCCTTTAGCCTTGAGCAACTTAAGAACCGTTGTTTTTCCGCTTCCAATATTTCCGGTTAAACCAACAACTAGCATAAACTTAATTATTGAGTCAATAAAGACTCATAAACCTCATAATAATGCTTAGCGGCTACTTCCCAGGAAAAATTATAGGTAACTATCTCATCTAAAATTTTCTGCCATTGATCTTTATGATCAAATACCTTCTTAGCTCGATCTAAGGTTAAAAGTAAGTCCTCGGCAGCATAATTTTTAAAAACAAATCCGCCACCGCCGCAAGAAGCATCGACAACCGTATCAACCAAGCCTCCAGTATGATTAACTATTGGTACAGTTGCATACTTATAACTGATCATCTGGGAAAGCCCGCAAGGCTCAAAACGTGAAGGCAATAAAAAAGCATCACAACCAGCATAAATTTTATGAGCTAAACTCTCATTAAAAGTTAAATTAAGCGAAAAAGAATTTTTGAATTGTTCACTCTTAGCCTTAAGCATCTGATGATACTGCTCATCACCTAAACCAAGAATAACCAGCTGATATTTACCAAGCATTTCATCTAAAGCCTGATGAAGAATATCAACTCCCTTTTGTTCGGCTAAACGGCTAACCATCCCAAGCAAAAAAATATCTTCATCAACCTTAAAACCAAGCTCTTTTTGGAGACCCTTCTTATTTATTTTCTTATCCGAAAGGGACTTTGGACTATATTTCTTATCGATAAGGTTATCTATTGCCGGGTCCCAAATATGATAATCAATAGCATTAAGAATACCAATTACCTTATCGCCTCTTTCGGCTAGCACGCCCTCTAGGCCACAGCCAAATTCAGGAGTTTTAATCTGTTTAGCATAGGTAGGGCTTACCGTATTCACTAGGTCGGAAAAAATAATCCCCCCTTTAAGTAAATTGATCTTATCGTAAAACTCCAAGTATTCAGGACGAAAATATTTTTCAGCTATCCCTAAAAGAGAAAATTTATCCTTATCAAAAATACCCTGATAAGCAACATTATGAATTGTTAAAACCGTCTTGGTTTTAGCATAAAAAGGATCGTCGCCGTGTTTTAGCTTAAGCGCAATATTAACCCAAGAAGTCTGCCAATCATTGCAATTAATTATATCGGGCTGGAAATCTATTTCCTTTAGAACTTTCAATACTTGATTACTAAAAAAAGTAAACCGTTCTAAATTATCAGGATAGTCTCCAGAAGGAGTGCCATAGATTCCGGAACGAAGGTAAAATTCGTCATTCTTGATAAAGAAAAACTCTAACTTACCCTTTCGGCTAATCCCAAAACCATCACCCATTTGCTCAGGTTTTATGTTTTTATAAAGCGGTAGGAAAACTTTTACTTCACACCCAGACTCAACTAAGGCCGCCGGTAAAGCTGCAACGACATCAGCCAATCCACCAGTCTTAGCAAAAGGGAAAACCTCAGATGAACAAAAAGCTATTTTCATTGAATATTCTCCAAATCACCCCAATTATTACCAGCCTTTAAGTTAACTTTAACCGGAATTTCTAAATCAACCGCTCCCTCCATCTGCTTTCGGACTAAAGCCGAAACCCGACTTAGTTCACTCTTAGGAAGATCAAAGATTAATTCATCATGAATTTGAATAGTAAGTTTTGCCTGTAATTTTTCCTGCTTTAATTGATTGTAAATTTTAATCATCGCGACCTTAATAATATCAGCGCAAGAGCCTTGAATCGGAGCATTAACTGCTTGACGAAGGGCAAACTCTCGTAACTTAAGATTAGGACTCTTTACCTCTGGTATCCTTCTTTGGCGACCCAAAATTGTCGTAACAAAGCCTTGTTTGTTGGCTTGAGCTTTAACCTCTTCTGAATAAGCCTTAACTCCGGGGTAACGCTTGAAATAATCATCAATAAAATTTTGAGCTTCAATATTGCTAATTTTTAATTCACGAACTAGGCCGTATGAGCTCATACCATAAATAATCCCAAAATTTACTGTCTTGGCAACATTGCGTTCTAACTCCGAAACCTTATCATTCTTCTTACCAAAAAGTAATGACGCAGTATAAGTATGAATATCTAAGTTATCTCTAAAAGCCTTAATTAGCTCTTTATCTTTAGAAAGATGAGCCAAAATCCGCAACTCAATTTGTGAATAGTCTCCAGAAAGAATACAACCATCAGGGCTCTTTGGAACAAAGGCTCTTCTCAAGGCATTTGAAAACTCGCCCTTAACCGGAATGCTTTGCAAGTTAGGTCCTGAGCTTGAAAGTCGGCCAGTTTGAGCCTTGGTTTGATGAAATTGAGTATGTAACATTCCTTTATTGGCCTTAACTTCTTGAATCAACGGCATAATATAGGTATTTTTAAGCTTATTTAAATGCCGGTGCTCAATAATGTCCTTGGCTATTGAATGATCTAAAGAAAGTTTTTCTAAAACTTCTTCATTGGTTGAATACCCGGTCTTAGTTTTTTTTACTGGCGGTATGCCCAACTCCTGAAAAAGGACTAAACTCAGCTGTTTAGGAGAGTTTAAGTTAAACTCATGCCCAGCTGCTTTAAAAACCGCTGCCTGATGGGACATGACTTTTGCTTCAACCTCCTCTAATAACTTAGTTAACACCTTAGCCTGGACCTTAACTCCTTGAGCTTGCATCTGGCTTAAAACTTCAATTAGCGGCACTTCTACTTCAAAAAAAAGTTTATCCAAAGACTGTTTTTTTAATGTCTCTAAGAATAACTGATAAAGTTTATAGATAAAATAAGGTTTAAGCTCATCAGGTATTTGATTAGTATGCTCTCCTAAATAGTGATTAACAACTGCCTCTAGCTCATAATCAATGAGACTTGAATCTAAGAGATAAGCGGCTATTTTGGTATCAAACCAGACCCCTTGAAGTTTACTGATCGCCGACGCAGAATCAGCCATCTTTTCCCTAAAACCATGAGATAACTTCTTAATTTTCTGATCAGTAAGAATATCTTCCGCTTCACTTAAAGCCAGTTTATAAATACAGTTTTTAAATTGATCAAAAATAAAAATATCATTACCGCTAACCACTAAAGGCAACGGCTCTTTAACCAAATTTTCTTTTGCCTTTTTATCTAAACTAGTTTTTACCGCTAAATCTATTTCCAGCTTTGGCGCCGGAAGATCTTTTAAAAATGCCTTAAATTCAAATTCGCTAAACATATCATACAAACCTTTAGTATCAATCTGATCTATTTTCAAATCATCACAACTCAATTCAAGCGCCGGCGTCTCTAGGGTCACCAACTCTTTGCTTAAGAAAACAGTTTCTTTACTTTCTTTCAATATAGTTTGCATTTTTGGTGAAACTTTATCTAAATTATTAAAAATATTCTCAACGGTTTTAAATTCTTTTACTAATTTGCTAGCGCCGACTTTTCCAATGCCTCTAGCCCCAGGAATATTGTCGCTGGCATCTCCGGCCAAAGCGAGATAGTCAATAATTTCTTCTGGCTTAAAACCATTTTCTTTAATAAAATCGCTACGGTTAGTAAACTTGTCTTTGTGGTAACTATAAATACTTACCTCATCGTTCTCAAGAAGTTGATAAAGATCCTTATCAGAAGAAACAATTACAACTTGTTTTTTACGACTGGTTGCCTGTTTACAAAGAGTAGCAATAACATCGTCGGCTTCAAAATTTTTCTTTTCGACTATTTTAATACCCAAATAAGAAATTAGTTTTTTCACCAAAGGGATTTGAGTCCCTAGGTCATCGGGCATCGGCGGACGCTGAATCTTATATTCTTTAAACTTATCCTGCCGAAAGGTTTTTCGGGAAACATCAAAACAAACTCCCAAATATGACGGATTATACTTTGAGATTATCTTTTTTAAAGTTTGATACACTCCGTATACTGAACCGGTAGGCACTCCTTGTGAGTTTGAAAGTTTAATTGCAAAGAAAGAACGATAACATAAGGACGTCCCATCAACGAGATAAACTGTTTCCTTGGGCATTGAAGTTAGTTTCTTTTAATCGCTAAAGAGGTTAAACGGCTGGTACAATGAGCTTCTTATTCGTTACCGGGAAACACGAAAAACAGCGTCGAGAGCATCTTTGAGCCTCTCACCTGCAGACAAATAATCATTATTCTTTATATACTCTAAAGCACTCTTGGTGTTATTTAAAGCTTCCTGTTCTAAATAAAGCCTCTCTGCTTGTTGATAAAGCTTACGAGCGTGCTCTTTTAACTCTTGATCAGGAGGATTCAAGGCAAGAACTGTCTTAAATTCTCCTAGGGCCACTTCGGCATTGCCTTCTTTTAAAGCTCGATTACCAATATCAAAGTGAAGTTTTGCTTCCTCAGTAAGCATCAAGCGTTCCTGCTCACGCTTATAGATAAACTCTCTCGATAGACGGGCAGCTTTTTCTTCTAATAGCTCCTTACGTACCTCAGGATAAGTTCCTAACTTAAGTAAGTGCTGTCGGGAAACTTCCCACCAATAGTCGCCTTGCTGACCTAAGGTATATCTTTTCTTCCAATAAGTAGTAGCATTCCTTATATCGCCTTTTTTCTCATAAAGAAATGCTAAATTAGTATAAGCCGCTAAGTAGCTCGGATCAATCTTCAATACTTCCTTATAAGCTAGTAGAGCCTGATCTTCTTCGCCGATAGCCTCATAAATTACACCCAGGTCATTTTGAACCTCAGCATAATGAGGATCCATCTGAGCAGCCTTCTGATAATACATAAGCGCCGACTTTAAATCCCCCATCGACTGTAACCGATAGCCCTCTTCTCGATAATTACGGGCCTCTTGGTTAAGCGCACCAATTTTATCAAGATTCTCGGCCTGGGAAGTAAATAAAGGGAAGAGTAATAAAAGAGTGACTAGAAAAATCTTCATCAGTTTTAACTTTAACATAAATAGATATATCTGTCAAGAAAATTCATACTCGGCTTTGTATTTTAGCTATTCCTTAGAAGCCAAAGGATCGGGAATTTCCTTAGAAGATGACTTAACAGGTTGATCTAGCTTCTCTTTATCCACGTCACCACCGCCTGCATTTTCTGTACTCTCTTGGGAAAATAAAGATTTCCCCTGCTGCTTGGAAATATAGGCTAAAGAAATTGAAGTAACAAAGAAAAGAATTGCTAAAACAACCGTCAGTTTAACAAAGAATGAACTGGTTTTTGTACCAAAAATAGACTCAACCCCACCTAAAGCCTCAACTAATCCGCCGCTTCTTCCCCGCTGGATAAGAATAGCTCCAATTAAACCAATCGCGATAATTACATGTAAAACTAATACTAAATTATACATTTTACCTCACTCCGTTTATTTATAGAGAATTCTTAACTATTTGGGCAAATGAACTACTATCTAAAGATGCTCCTCCGACCAAAGCTCCATCAATATCAGCTTCTTGCATCAGCTCTTTAATGTTTGATGGCTTAACGCTTCCTCCGTAAATAATTCTCAAATTAGCCGCTAGCTGATCAGAGTACTGTTTAGCTAACCAGTTCCGAATAAACTTATGGACTTCTTCAGCCTGTTGAGGGGTCGCTGTCTTTCCAGTGCCAATAGCCCATACTGGCTCATAAGCAAGAACTAACCTTTCGACACTTTCAGCTTCTAAGCCTTTAAGGCCTCCAGAAAGCTGCTCCTCGATCACCGAGATAGTCTTATTTGCTTCACGCTCCTCTAAGGTCTCACCAACACAAACAATTGGAATTAGATTTTCAGCTTGTGTGGCCTTTATTCGTTTATTAACCATCTCATCGGTCTCAAAAAAATATTTCCTTCGCTCTGAGTGACCAATGATAGCATAAAAACAACCAGCATCTTTAAGCATTGCTGCTGAAATTTCGCCGGTGAAAGCTCCGGAATTTTCCCAATATACGTTTTGGGCCCCTAACTTAATATTAGAATTTTGCAAAATATCAGAAACTTCTGAAAGGGCTACGTAAGTCGGACATACTGCTACATCAATTGTGTCCACATCAACCAACTCCCGTTTTAAACTATTAACTAATTCTAAAGCTTCGGGAATGGTTTTCTGCATTTTCCAGTTTCCGGCTATAAATGGCTTTCTCATAATTAAATCTCCTTAATGAAACTTAGCTTTTTTGAAACCAAAGGCTCAAAAAAGCATTAGTTGAATTATTTATCACTTAAGGCGGCTATTCCCGGCAAAACCTTTCCTTCTAAATACTCTAAGGATGCTCCGCCTCCGGTTGAAATGTGAGACATCTTATCACTTAAATTAAATTTAGCCACAGCTGCAGCAGTATCTCCACCGCCAATAACTGAGGTAACTTGGCTCTCGGCCGTTGCCTTAGCTACTGCTAAAGCTAATTCTTTTGTGCCTTGAGCAAACTTTTCATTTTCAAAGATTCCTGCTGGACCATTCCAAACAACTGTTTTACTTTGAGCTATTTTATCACAAAATAATTTAATTGTCTTTGGGCCGATATCAACACCGATCCAGCCTTCAGCTATTGTTTGATCAGCAGTAACCTTTACATTTAAAGACTCTTTAATGTTGTCAGTAATTACGTGATCTAAGGGCAAGACTAATTCGACTTTACTTTCTTTTGCCTTAGCCAGTATCTTCTCAACAATCGGGATACTATCAAGCTCAACCCTTGAAGAACCAATTTCAACACCCTTTACCTTCATAAAGGTATAGGCCATGGCTCCGCCGATTATAATACAGTCAGCGCGTTCAAGCATATTCTCAATAACCGGGATCTTATCAGCAACCTTAGCCCCACCAAGAATGAACAAGAAAGGCTTCTCAGCTTGAGTTAAAACTTTCTGAAAATACTCTATCTCTTTTTGCACTAAAAAGCCTGAAACTGATTCAAGGTAATGAGTTACCCCTTCCGTTGAGGCGTGAGCCCGATGACAAGTTCCAAAAGCATCATTAACAAATACATCACCCAAAGAGGCTAACTGCTTAGCAAAATCAGGATCATTCAGTGTTTCTTGCTCATAGAATCTTAAATTTTCAAGCAAGACAACTTCGCCGACAGCTAAACTTTTAACCTTGGCTTTTACATCCTCACCAATACAATCTGAAAGCATCTCAACTGGCTTAGCTAACAATTCACTAAGACGTTCAGCTACTGGTTTAAGGCTATACTCTGGTTTTTTCTGACCCTTTGGTCTTCCCAAGTGGCTCATTAAGACTAATTTTGCCTGCTTGGATAAACAATAGTTTATTGTCTCAAGAGCTGCCTTAATTCTTGAATCGTCAGTGATCTTCTGATGCTCATCTAGCGGCACATTAAAGTCTACTCGCATCAAAACAGTCTTGCCCTCTAGATTAATATCGGTTACTGATTTCTTATTCATATTTTCCTTTTAAGTTAACTTCTTACTTAATCATATAGGGAATTAGATCAACCACTCGACATGAATATCCCCATTCATTGTCATACCAAGAAAGAAGCTTAAAAAATCCCTGACCTAACTTAATTATACTCAAAGAATCATAAACTGAAGAATGAGTATTCCCGATTACGTCTGCTGAAACTATTGGATCTTGGCAATACTCTAAAATTCCCTTCATCGGGCCATCAGCGGCTTTTTTCATGGCACTGTTAACCTCTTCTATCGAAGGATCTTTAACTAGCTTTACAGTTAAATCAACAATCGAACCGGTTGGAACCGGAACTCGCATAGCCAGCCCATTAAGCTTTCCGTCTAATTCAGGAATTACTAAGCCAACTGCCTTAGCTGCCCCGGTAGTAGTCGGAATAATTGAAAGACCGGCTGAACGAGCTCGTCTTAAATCCGAATGCGGAAAATCAAGAATTCTTTGATCATTAGTATAAGCATGTACGGTTGTCATCAAACCTTCGACGATTCCAAAATTATCCTGCAAAACTTTCGCTATTGGTGCAAGGCAATTAGTAGTACAAGATGCATTAGAAACGATCAAATCTTCATCTTTTAAGCTTTCGGTATTAACACCCAAAACGATTGTGTTGTCAACTTTATCTTTAGCCGGCACCGTGAGGATAGCCTTTTTCGCTCCGGCTTCAATATGCATAGCAACCTGATCACGCTTTCTGAAAACTCCAGTTGATTCAACAACTAAATCTACCCCTAATTCTTTCCAAGGAAGATTCTTAGGATCTCTTTCAGAAAGTATCTTTATTTCCTTGCCATCAACTACAATTGCCCCTTCTTTTGCGCTCACTGATTTAGAAAACTTTCCATATACTGAGTCATACTTTAAAAGATGGGCTAAAGTTTTCGCATCAGTTAAATCATTGATAGCGACTACTTCAATATCTTTTCTTTCACTAATTACCTTAAAAACATTTCTACCAATTCTGCCAAAACCATTAATTGCTACTTTTACCATCTCAAAACCTCCTTTAATGAGACTGCCCCTTTAGGGGTCTAGTCAAATTACAACTTATTTTATCTCTACTTTCTTCAAATAACTACTGGCTACCTCTGGCGAGGTAGGATTTATATAGAAACCAGTTCCCCATTCAAAACCAGCAATCTTACTCAATTTAGGCATAACTTCAACATGCCAATGATACCATTCTTGACTTTCAGCTTTGTCAACGGGGTTGGTATGAATAATAAAGTTATAGGGTGGATTCCCTAAAACTAGTTTAATTCTAGTAAGCACCTCTTTCAAAATACGGGCAAAATTATCTATGGCTGCTTCGGAAATATCGGTAAAATCAGCCTGATGCTGTTTAGGCATAATAACTATCTCAAAAGGAGAACGCGAGGCAAAAGGACAAAAAGCAATAAAATCTTTGTTCTCACAAACCTCCCGATGTCGATGTTCAATTTCCTGTAAGATCATATCGCAGAATATACAGCGCTCCTTATAGTCAAAGTGACGATGAGAGCATTTAAGTTCTTCATCTACCCTCCGGGGAACAATTGGCAATGAAATAAGCTGAGTGTGGCTATGCTCAAGTGATGCTCCGGCGACTAGACCGTAATTTTTAAAAATAAGAACATATTTAAATCGCTCATCTTTACTTAGAGCAATGCTTCGACGCTTATAAACTCCGATTACTTTTTTAATCTGCTCAATAGTTAGGTCAGCTAACTGCTTAGAGTGATCAGTTCCCTCAATAATAACTTCATGCTTTCCTACGCCGTTCATCATATCAAAAATGCCTACGCCAGTTTTACCTAGGTTGTCTTCATCAGCTAAGGCCGGATATTTATTAGGTACGGTGCGTGTCTGCCAACCAGTAGTGTCGGGCTTGCTACCTTTCGGACGATCAGCGTCAACCTCAGGCGGAGTCATTTTTTCCTTTCCTTCACAAAAAGGACACATCCCTTCTTTAATATCAAGCTTCTCTACCTCATAATTATCAGGGCCAAAGTTCTTTTCGGTGCTGATAATAACCCAACGAGCCGTAATCGGATCTAATCTTAATTCACCCATTTTAGAGTTTAACCTCGCGTAAAAATTTAGCAGCCTCCTCCGGAGAGGTAGGATTAATATAAAAACCGGTTCCCCATTCAAAGCCAGCGACTTGAGTCAAACGAGGAATAATTTCAATGTGCCAATGGTAATCTTGTTCTATTGTACCCCAATAACCTACCTTAGCCCGTCGATAGGGTGCTATATGCAACATATAGTTATAGGGCGGATCTGAAAGGGCAACCTTAATTCTATGTAAAACTTCCTTAAGTGTTTTCGCTAGGCTAGAAATATCTTTATCGCTTATTTTGCTAAAATCAGCACAATGCTCTTTAGGTAAAACCCAAGTCTCAAAAGGAAACCGTGAAGCATAGGGAGCAATTGCTACAAATCCGTCTTTATCTAAAATTAACCTTTGTTTATCGTTAACTTCCTGAGCAATAATGTCACAATAAACGCACCGATCTTTGTAGTCAAAATAACGTTTAGCTCCTTCTAGCTCCCCCTTTACGCTCTTGGGACAAGCCGGAAGAGCAATCAACTGACTGCGAGAATGTCCCGAGCCAATAGCACCAGCAGCAAGTTTATGATTTTTGAATATTAATACATATTTAAAACGAGGATCTTTTTCAAGATCTAAAATCCTGGCCCGGTACATCTGTAAACTCTCAGCGATTTCATCCGGACTTAATTCATCTAAAGAACTTACATGTCTTGGGCTCTCGACAATAACCTCATGAGCCCCAACTCCATTCATCATATCGTAAATGCCGTGTGGCCGCTTGTCTAGCTCTTCGGCACTGTGCAAAAGCGGTACAATACTTGGGATAACTCTTGACTGCCAACCAGGTTTATTTGGTTTACTATTTTTTTCTCTGCTAGCAGCTACTTCTTCAGGAGTATATTCTTCATGGCCTTCACAAAAAGGACAACTCTCAGAAAAAGCATCAACTTGATCGTTAACCTTAAACTCTTTGGGACGTTTGGCTCGCTCGGTAGCAATAATAACCCAACGGCCGATGATCGGATCTTTTCTTAATTGAGGCATAATTTTTAAACTTTACTTAATCTAATTATAAAACAACCTTAAGAAACTTTTTCTTACCAACTTTTAAAATAAGCTCTGGAGAAGACATCTCTAAAATTTGCTCACTCAAAACATGGTGTTTTTTAGAATCAGCGCCATCAACAACAGAGATAGCTCCTTGCTGCAATAGACGACGAACTTCATTCTTAGAAACAATCAACCCACTTTTCTGTAAAACTTCGGCAATATCAATCTTTGAATCTTTAACTCTGTAGGTCGGTATCTCCTCCGGTAAGCCGCCTTTTGAAAAAACTTTTTCAAACCCTAAGCGGGCCTTCTTAGCCAAAGACTCTGAATGATAAAACGAAACAATCGACTCAGCCAGAGTTAACTTTGCTTCCTTGGGATGCATTACTTTTAAAGCCTCCCGATCACCATCATAAAGTAACTTTACATATTCAGCCATCAGCTCATCAGAGATGCTCATTACTTTTCCGAATATTGAATCAGGACTCTCGGTTATACCTATATAGTTACCTAAAGACTTAGACATCTTATTCTTACCGTCAGTACCAACTAAAAGCGGCATAGTTACTAAGCATTGAGGCGCCTGATTAAAATTTTCCTGAAGGTGCCGTCCAACGATTAAATTAAACTTCTGGTCAGTACCGCCAAATTCAATATCAGCCTCTAGTTTATAAGAATCATAGCCTTGAATCAAGGGGTAGATTATCTCTAAAAGAGTTAGTGGCTTTCCTTGGCTCATTCTTTTTGAAAAATCATCCCGCTCAAGGACTCTAGCAATCGTATAGGACCCCAACAGTTCTAGAAACTTCGAAAGATCCATCTTCTTGTACCAAATACTATTATAAATTATAGTAGTTTTCTTCTTATCAAGAATCTTGAAAGCTTGCTTAGTATAAGTTAAAGCATTAATCTTAATCTGTTTATCAGTTAAAACTGGACGAGTGGTTGTTTTTCCAGAAGGATCGCCGATTTTTGCCGTAAAATCACCGATAATAAAATAAACCTGATGTCCTAAATCTTGTAATTTGCGAAGTTTTTTAAGTAAAACTGTGTGTCCTAGATGAATATCGCAAGCCGTAGGATCGAAACCAATTTTTAGTTTAAGCGGTTTATTTTCTTTGAGCGAATTTTTCAGCTTAGTAATCAGTTCACTTTCAGCAATTAGTTCAGCTGCGTTTTCCTTAATAATCTTGAGATGGTCTGATATGGTAGGATCCACTTAATTTATCCTCACTAATTAAACCTTCTGCTGCGCTCTCTGAGTTATCCACAAAGACAATCCTCCTGATACCCTTAAAGGAGGGGTCTTATTCCGCGGAGGGTTCTTCGGTATTAGCTGACAAACCAATCTTAGCTGCCCCGGGGTCAATCTTTATTATTTTAACTTTAAGCTTATCCCCAGCCTTTAGATTCGTCATCAAATCCTTGTCTACTTCGCCTGAAAAAACCAAACCTTCTAACTCTTCGTCTATCTTGACGAATACGCCAAAATTGGTCACTTTGACAACTTGGCCTTCAACTACCGTATCTACTGGAAACTTCTCAAGAATCTGAGGCCAAGGATCTTGCTCTAACTGCTTTAGACCCAAAATAACCTTTTTATTGCCGCGATCAATTCCTAAAATTTTCCACTCATAACCGTGTGAACGTTTTAGTATTTCTTGAGCTCGAGATATCCTCTTAGTCCAAGAGATATCTTCGTTGTAAATCACCCCTTCTAGACCGTTCTCAAGCTCAACAAAGGCACAACCTTCGCCAAACCCGGAAACCTTACCTTTAATTGTATTATCAATTGTAATTAAGGTCTCAATATCTTCCCAAGGATCTTTCTCTAGCTGTTTAATACTCAAAGATATCTTTCTTTCGGCAGGATCAACACTTATTACCTTTATTTCTATTGCATCGCCATGAGCAAAAGTATCCTGTAGGTTAATGAAACGTCTAGTCCAAGAAACCTCACTTATGTGCACTAACCCCTCAATACCTTTCTCCAACTCAACAAATATTCCGTAGTTCTGGATATTGGTAATTCTTCCCTTAATTACCGAACCAGGAGGAAATTTTTTACCAATTTCCATCCAAGGGTCAGGTGTAGTCTGCTTTAACCCTAGAGAAATCTTACCTTTTTCTTTATCAAAACCGACAACCATAACTTGGATATCGTCACCAACCGCCACAATCTCCGAAGGATGAGTAATCTTTTTCCAGCTCATATCAGCGATATGCAGCAATCCGTCAACTCCGCCAAGATCAATAAAAGCTCCGAAGTTAGTTATACTCTTAACTCTCCCCTTCATCATCGTGTTCTTTTTTATTGTTTCCCAAACTTTCTTTCGAGAAACTTCTCTCTCAGCTCTAAGTGCATCCCGACGCGAGATGATAAAGCTACTTTTAATCTTGTTCATCTTAACTATCTGGAATTTAAAAGTACCAGACATAACCTCATCTTCACTCGAATTCCTAAAAGAAGATAAACTTTGAGGTAAAAATCCTTCGACGCCAAAAACATTCACTATGTAACCACCCTTTACCTTACGGATAACTCTACCTTCGACTAAATCGCCCTCTTTGTAACTATTAGCTAAGGTTAGCCAACCTCTGGCTTCACGAGCCCGCCGGTAAGAAAGTACAATCTTTCCATCTTCATCTTCTACGGTCTCAACATAGACATCAATCTCATCCTGTTCTTTGACATCCGAACCCTTAAACTCATCACTCAAAATTATCCCTTCAGACTTATAGCCAACATCAATGATTACCTCACTAGGATTGATGCTGATAATCTTACCCTTGATAATCTCGCCTTCGGCTATCTCCTTAATAGAAGCATAATAGGCATTCGCCAATTCTGTTGTATCAATAGTCATTTTTCTGGATCCTCCTTGAAAAAGCAGGCAATTTACGGCCTCCAAAAAGGCTATAAACTGTGTTCTGATATTCAGAACGTCTACAAATTTCTCGCAATTATCTCCTAAATCCCTATTTTTGTCAACAAAAAACAGACTAATTATCGAACGATAATAAACCGTCAATTAGCCCTAATCTCGACTATCTCAATCTATAAACTTTCTATCGTAGCCATAACTTTTTGAGTAATGGCCTGATAGTCATCGCCTTCTTTTACGGTATTGACCTTTGCAAAAATAACCTTTATTTTGCCCCGACGAAAAAACTTTGCCCGCTTAGGAAGGACTTTGTCAGTTCCATAAATTCTTGCCGCAATTACCGGAACCTTTGCTTTTCTAGAAAGAAAACCAACCCCTGAATTAGCTTCATTAAAACTGCGCCCTCGAGTTCCTTGAGGAAAAATAAGTAAGGCCTTAGTTTTAAGCGTCTTTAAGGCCAACCGCATAATCCTTATATCAGATTTTCCCCGTTTTATTGGAATTGCCCCTACGTCTTTTAAATACAAAGAAAGCAATTTATTAGTAAACAACTCCTCTTTAGCCATAAAAGCTATTCGCTTAGGACAAGAAACAGCCAAAACCGGCGGGTCTAAATTACTTAAATGGTTAGCAGCTAGAATGAAAGGTTGAGCGGCCGGGAAAACATCTTTTCCTTTTATCTCTAAAGCAAAAAATGTTTTAAAAAAACAACCAGCTAAAATAACTGAAACTCTATAGAGCATAGATCATTTTTGTACCAAAACTCATCAGCTTGTCAGATTGTTTTTTACTTTTACTTTCAGCGTAAACTCTCACAATTGGTTCAGTACCTGACTTCCTGAACATAAGCCAACAGTCGCCGGCGATAAGTTTTATACCATCAAGAGTATTTACCCGTTCCACCTTCTTACCACAAATAGCCGTTGGCAACTTCATGTCGCTTAAACTTTTTTTAACGCTCTTTAAAGGAATTGATGCTCGACTATAGTAATAATGTCCGTATTGAGCGTAGAACTTAGACAGAAGCGTGTTAAATTTTTTCTTTTCAACAGCGAGCATCTCTAAAAGTAATAAAAAAGCTGCGGAGCCATCTCGCTCCGGGACGTATCCCTTGACGCCGATTCCACCGGCTTCCTCTCCGCCAATAGCAATAAGGTTCTGCTCGAATAAACTAGATATATATTTAAATCCAACTGGAGTCTCATAGCAAGCTACCCCTAAAGAAACAGCTACTTTATCGATGACATTACTGCCAACAACAGTTTTCCCAATTGCCCCTTGAGCTTTTCGGTTCTTGACCATATGTATCGCCAAAAGCGGTAAGATAACTTGAGCATTAATGTAATTACCGTGGCCGTCAAACATGGCAATTCTGTCAGCATCACCGTCAAGGACTAAACCCAAATCATACTTCCCTTTTTTCATTATCTTAGTCATTTCAACCAAATTACTCTCAATCGGCTCAGGGTTAATTACGCCGAAAGAAGGATTATATTCATTATGTAAATAGTCTATCTTTATTTTACTCGGATCTAACACTTGTTCAGCGAAGGTACCGGCGGAACCATACATATTGTCGACTAAAACTTTTAGTTTGAGATTCCTGATCTTATTTAAACCTACAAATTTTTTCAAAAAAGCTATGCAGTCTTTAGTTAAGTCTTTTATCTCTAACAACTTATTTTTTCTAGCTATCGCTTCATCAAGAAAGCGTACCTTTTTCTTAAACATCAATCGCTCAACGCTATCGGTTAAAGACTTATCGGCTGAACCGCCACGAGGTGTCTTTATTTTTAAACCATTAAACTTAGCCGGATTATGAGATGCCGTAATCATTATTCCTAAATCATATTTCTTATGTAGACAATGAAAACTTACTACTGGAGTGGGCACATCTTTATCGGAAAGTACAACTTTTATCTTATTTGCCCCTAAAACTAAACCTACTGTTTTGGCAAATTCGGCTGAAAGAAATCTACGATCATAACCGATTACAACCTTTTTCTTGCCTTTTTTAGTTTTATTTAAATAGTCAGCTATTGCCTGTGAGACAACTTTTAGATTTTCAAAAGTAAAATCTTGGGCAATAACTGCTCTCCATCCATCGGTACCGAATTTAATCATTAGTTACTCCTTTTTCCTGAGACTTCCTCTAACATCTAAGATGTCTTAGGTCAGTCAAGTTGATATAAATTATGTTTTTTTATGTACTCAAACACTCTGTCTTTGACTAAATGCTCTATGCAGTGCCCCTCTTTAAATAGCTGTCTTATCTGTGAAGAAGATATGTACAATTGAGCAATATCTAAAAGAATAAAATCGTCTTTTTCCTTTAAAGGATAGTTATTACGACAAGCAACCGCTATCTTTATCAACTTTTTAACTTCTTGATAATCCTTCCAGCTGGAAAAATCATTAGCCAGGTCTGAGCCAATAATAAGATAAAACTGATCATCAGGATATTTATCTTTCAACTCTTTAATCGTATCTATGGTGTAGGAAGTGCCACCTCTTTTGATTTCACAATCTTCGATTTTAAAACGCTTATCTTGTGAGAAGGCTAAGCTTATCATATCCAGACGCCTTGCAACTTCAACCTTATCGTTTTGTTTATGAGGAGCTATATTAGTTGGAACCAAAAGAACCTTGTCGAGCTTAAGCTGTTCCATAGCTTCGATAGCTAAAACACTATGCCCTAGATGCGGAGGATTAAATGTACCGCCAAGAATTCCTATTTTCATGTACGTATTTGCCCTGTACCTTTAACTATCCATTTGTAGGTCGTTAGTTCCTCTAACCCCATTGGTCCGCGAGCATGTAACTTATCAGTCGAAATACCGATCTCAGCACCAAGACCAAACTGATAGCCATCGCTGAAACGGGTTGAGATATTTAAAAAACAACAAGCAGAATCAACTTCTTTCAGAAACTTATTAGCATTTACCTTATTTCTAGTAAGAATACTCTCAGTATGTCGAGAACCATAGGTATTTATATGCTCAATCGCCTGGTCAACGCTCTTAACAACTTTTATTGCTACGATTAAATCTAGGTATTCAGCACTCCAGTCACTCTTATTGGCCAGTTTTGAATTCTTAAGTAACTTATGCGTTTTATTATCTCCCCGAATCTGAACACCGTAGATATCGAATACTTTTTCAAGCAAAGGTAAGAATTTTGAAGCAACCTCTTCATGAACCAGAATAGTCTCAACAGCATTGCAAACTGAAGGCCGCTGGACTTTAGCATTAATACATATCTTTAATGCTTTTTTTAAATCTGCCGTGCTATCAACAAAAATATGGCATACCCCTTTATAATGTTTTATTACCGGAATAGTTGAGCTTTTTACTACCTTTCTGATTAAGGATTCTCCGCCACGCGGAATTACAATATCAATATAGGCATCTTGCTTTAGAAGTTCAGCTACTGTACGGTGGTCTAACTTGTCAACTAGAAAGAAAGGCTTAAAATCAATACCACTGTCTCTTAAGGCCCGATAAAGAACAGTAGTAATTGCGCTATTTGAATTATAGGCGTCTCTGCCGCCACGTAAAATACCCAAGTTAGAAGTTTTAAACAGTAGGGCAATGCAATCACTGGTAACATTCGGCCGAGCCTCATAAACTATTAAAACAACCCCCAAAGGAACCCTTACCTTCTGGACCTTAGCTCCATTGGCCATAGTATTCTCATAAAAAACTCCACCAACTGGGTCAACTAATTGGGCTACCTGTTTTAAAGAGACACTCATTTCTTTAATCCGGGCGTCATTAAGAGTAAGTCGATCAATAAAACTTTGCTTTTTGTTATTCTTTCTAGCTAAAAGAATATCTTTCTGATTCTCTTTCAAGATAAACTCACGTCCATCTAATAAAGCTTTGGCCATGGCTTTAAGTACCTTATTCTTTTGAACCGTGCTCAAATTAGCCAGCTTAAAACTGTTCTCTTTTGCCTGGGCTACTAGCTTTTTTACATAAACACTCATAATTTATACTTTATTTATTAGGCTCAGAAGATATCGTACAGGAATGATAAGAAAAACCCTTAAGACTTTTAGTAAAATTGTCCCGATGAATTACTGCTTTGGCTAATTTCTTTTTTGTTTTATTCTTTAACTCCTCAATAGGATAATGAGTTAAACCGAAACCCAAAAGTTTGCCTTGTTCATCAACCACAGCTACCGCATCGTCCTTTTTAAAGCAACCCTCAACAGAAGCTATCCCTACATTTAAAAGACTCTTTCCTTTATTAAGCAAAGCATCTTTTGCTCCCTGATCAATAAAAATCTTGCCCCTTATTTTCTTGCTCACAATCCATTTCTTGCGTTCTCGCTCTGTGCTTTGAGAAGGACAAAATAGAGTGCCCAGAGTTTCACCGTTAATAATCTTTGAAATAACACTTTTAATCGAACCTTTAGCAATAATTGTCCTGATCCCCGAAGATGTTGCCATTTCGGCTGCCTGAAGCTTAGTAATCATTCCGCCGGAAGTATGAGTTTTATCCTCTTTCTTAGCCAAAGATGTAATATCAGAAGTAACCTGAGAAACTTCTTTTATAAGTTTAGTTTTATCAAACAAGCCTTCGACATCTGAAAGCATAATTAACTTTTGAGCCCCAACCAATACTGCTACCCGAGCCGAAAGACTATCATTATCGCCAAACCTAATCTCCTCACAGGAAACTGCATCATTTTCATTAATTATCGGAACTATATCCATGGCTAGTAACTTATCAATAGTAGTTCGGATATTTACAAAGCGGGAACGTATATCAAAATCATCCCAACTAAGAAGAATCTGAGCACAACGTCGCTTATATTTTTTAAACTTACTGTTGAAAGTATCCATCAACACAATCTGGCCATATGAAGCTATGGCCATAAGCGAATGGATATCGGCAGGCTTGCGCTTCAAACCCAAAGCATTCACCCCAGAGGCAATTGCCCCTGAACTAACTAAGACAACCTTATAGCCTAAACTTTCAGACTCAAGGATATCTCTAACAATTTGGTTGACTAAAGCTGGGTTCAACTTACCCTTGGGAGCTATGACGCTGCTTCCTATTTTTACAACTATCTTTTTCATGATCGTTAAATTACTCTAATCTGTCTCACTTAGAGGCTTTTTAGGATTATTTTCTTCAAAGCTTGGAGCTTTAACTTTTCTTTTGTTCCGATTAATAAGAATTCATCGTTGCCTGCTTTCTTATCTATTGTATCAATTTTAGCCAACAAGTAAAAAATTTTTTTTCCTTTTAATAATAACGAATCGTAACGCTCAACCTCTCGACGAATATCCTGAAAGTCGTTCTCATAATCACTTTGATTATCGCTTAAAAAAATAACTACCTTGCTACGCAGAATTTGTCCGAGGAAGTTATTTTTCGCCTCCTGACTAGGTTTCTCAATCCTAGTAAGCGGCGGCGTATCTAATACCGTAAAATAATCAAACTCATAATCGCAGGGCGCCCAAACGCAAGAAGTGGTAGTAAAAGGATAATCGGCAACTTTTTGATTTTGGCCGCACAAACTATTAAAAAGACTAGTTTTTCCGCAATTAGGAAATCCAAGGATTGCTACATCATGAGGAATTCGGTAGTCAAGGACCACCTCACGAACCTGACCTTCCTTGGCTTGAGTTATATAATTTCGTTTATGATTACCTAAGCCACCGCTTCCTCCCCGGCATAATAAAATCTGATCATCTTCCTTAATCAAATCAAATACTACCTTGCCTTGCTCGATGACTCTCGTGCCAAGAGGTACTCCAACTATTAAGTCTTCAGCATCCGGGCCTTTTTTATTTTTTTTTGATCCGGGTTCACCATTAAGAGCGCGAAACTTTTTATTGCCTTTAAAAGTTTTTAGATCATAAAGATGGAGGTTAACCTTTAGGATAACACTTCCGCCTTTTCCACCATCGCCGCCAATGCCAACACTTTTGCCTGAAGAAAGTTTAATAACTCCTCGGCTTCCTTGGCCACCGGAACCTGATTGAAAAACTACTCTTGCTTTTGAAAAAATCACTTTGCTGAGCTTTGGCTCTGTGAAGAAGTTGCAACAATGCGGGTAATAGTAAGATTGGTAAGGATTTGACGATGCCCTTGTTTTTTACGATATTTCTTTCGGCGTTTGCTCTTGTAAATGATAACCTTTTTGCTCTTTACTTCAGCATCAATCTGAGCCTCAACCTTTGCCTTATCTACATAGGGAGTGCCTACTTTAATCTTTTTATCATCAGCCAAAAGCAATATCTTATCAAAAACAATCTTGCCCTCTTTTTCCTTAAGGCGCTGGACCTTTATCCGATCCCCTTTTTTGACCAAATACTGCTTTTTGCTTATTTCTACTACTGCTAACATAGGCTAAATATTAACATAGGCCCTAAATTACGTCAAGCGAAAAAGAAATTACCCCTCAAATGGCTGATTTTTTTAAATGTGACGGGGTCAAGTCAATTACTTCGCCAACCTTCATCTCAATAAGGTATTTAAACTTAGGAAAACGCGACTCAGGATGCAATGAAGAACCTTTATCTTTCTGAATATTCTTAACTACCCGCTTGGACATCCGATCAATTAATCGCTTCTCCCATTTCTTGATAACCGCTTCTTTTACATTTTTGCGTTCTACCATATAAGCAAGGCCTTTTAAAGCAAAACCAATAAATTGATGTTCGTCTATAGCGGTTATGGTTATGGTCGGGTTTTTTTCTAAATTAGAAAAAGTTTTCGCTTCGTATAGGTCAATCAAATATACCCTACTATGATCAACCCCGACGATTCCCTTGGCTGAAGAATGTATCTTATTATTTTGATCAAGAGTAGAGACAATAACAAAATCTTGATTATGGAAAAAATTAATTATCGAATCTGATAGCTTTTCCATAGTTAATGAGTAGAAATATATTTAAAGGCCGAAAGACAAGCTTTTGAGCCCTCGCCACAAGCAATAATAATCTGCTTCTCAGGAACATCAGTTACATCTCCAGCAGCAAACACACCTTCGATATTAGTCTTATTATTCTGATCAACAATAATCTCACCTTTCTGATTTTTTTTCAAAATTCCGGCAAAGCCAACATTAGGCGCTAGCCCAACTTCAATGAATACTCCCTCTAACTCTAGATTAACTACCCTTCCCTGCTGCTCAAATTCGATCCCCTTAACAAAGGTTTCACCATATATTTTTTTCATCTGAGCATTATTATGAATCTCGACCAATTGAGACTGATCTAGCTTCTCAATCATTATTGGATCACCGGTAAGCTTTGGCCCAATATTAACTATGTGCACTTTTGGTGAAATTTTAATCATTTGTAAAGCTGCCTCTAGTGCTGAATTGCCACCACCGATTATGGCAACCGATTTATCCTTAAAAACTGGGCCATCGCAAGTCGCACAATAGGTAACACCCTTATTCTTATACTCCTCTTCACCAGGAACATTAAGCATCCGTGGTTTTTTCCCGGTTGCAACAATGATCATTCTTGAGATATACTCCGCTTTATCAGTAATTACCCTTAGCCGATCTCCCTCTTTCTTTAAATCCTTTACCGTTTCAGGTATATTTGTCTTAGTACCGAATGATTCCATATGTTTTTGAAATTTTAAAGTGAGCTCCGGACCAGTAATAAATTGATAACCGGTGTAATTTTCGATATCCCCGCTCCAAGCAGTTTGGCCGCCAATATCAAAACTAATTATTAAAAAATTTAGGCGCTTTCTCACTGCGTAAACCGCTGCAGTTATCCCTGCTGGACCAGCACCAAGAATTATTAAATCGTAAATTTTACTCACTTTTTATCCAAAAAGGTATATTTAGGTATGTTTATAGGAAAGAATCAATCTTATCTTTATCAAAACCAATAATAATTTTACCGTCGATAGAGATAACCGGAACTCCCATTTGCCCTGAAATCTTTACCATTTCTTCACGAGCAGCAGCATCTTGAGAAACATCAAAATTTTGGTAAGCTATGCTCTTGGAAGTCAGGTAATCTTTCACCATCACGCAATAGGGACAAGTTTTGGTAGAGTATACTTTTACTTCCATTGTAATTCACTCCATCAGTTTCTTTTTAACAAGATTGAGTTTGGAAAGATGTTTCTTCTCATCGCCGACAATCTTATTAAAAATATCCAACTTTAAAGGTGTGATCTGATCTTTTAAAGTTGAATAGACCAGTATTACTTTAATCGTTATATATATCGCGAACTCAACCGCATCGAGATCCTTCTCAAATAACTCTCTGGTTTTTTTCTCAATCATCTCCTGGGCATAAAGAAAACTTGGAATAATGTCTTTCAAGTAAGGATCATACTCTCCCGAAACAAGTTCATAAACCACATAACCCTCAGGGTCATCCCGCATCTCACTAAGTACCTTGCTGTACATTAAATTGTCCTGTTCAAGATCAGCCCAAAGATCTCGTAATTCGCTATTTATTGTTTTCTGACCCAAAGCCTCATAAAGTTTTGCTAAATTATATTTAACCTTAAAAGCTATTTCTAAAATTTTTTGAGGATTAAACTGTTCGGACATGGAATTCTTAGTTCTAAGTAAGTATGTGTTTTAGGTTTTTCAACTGTACAAGATGCTTCTCTTCTTCCTTAATGATCTTATCTAAAACAGCCAGCTTATCTTTTTTTATATATTCTCTTAAGGCAGTATAAGTAAGAATTGATATTTTTTCAACTGAGATGCCGAAGTCTATAGCCTGATTGCTGTTTTCAAAGCGCTGGCTAATAAACTTTTTAATTAAACCCTGGGTAAAAATATACTCAGAAGCAATCGCGCCAAGATAGGCTTGATGTTCTCCAGGAGAAAACTCAAATATTAAATAATCTTTCTGATTATCAAGCATCTTCTGAAATAGCTCTCGGTGAATCTCTTCCTGTTCTTTTAGATAAGACCAAAGCTGTTCAGTTTTTTCATCCTGGCTTTCTGAAGCCAAGGCTTCATACAAATCTTTACCGTTTTTTTCAACTTCAACGGCTATTTTTAAAATTTCACCAGGGCTATACTGCTGCAACATAGATTAATCATCCTTTATTTTATCCAGTATTTTTGGAATTATTTCTGAAAGCGAAGCTAATTCTTTCTCATCAGGAATATATTGAAAATACTTACCTTCGGCTATTAATTCTATGCCCGAAGCCTTTAAGCCTTCTTCTAAATCCTTAAAGCCAGCCTTAGACCATCCGTAAGAACCGAAGCTAAAGCCAAACTTGGCTTTCGGCTTTAGCCCTTTTAAATAGGTAAATAAAGCCCCTAGCGAGGGAAGGATTCCATTGTTCAGTATCGGACTACCGACGATAACCGCCCTAGCAGAAAGAATATCGGCTACGACATCAGAAGTATCCTTTGTCTGCAAATTAACTAGATCCACCGGAACATTTTCTTTATCAATCAACTCATAAATTCTTCTCGCCATCTTCTCGGTAGAATGCCACATACTATCATAAATGATAACTGCCCGTTCTTCGCTCTTGGCATTAGCCCACTTATCATAAAGATCTATAATCGTTTCGATATTCTGCTTTTGTCGCCAAATTAAACCATGAGAGGGGCAAATTGCCTCTAAATTTAAAGACTGTAAAGTCTCTAAGGCTTTTACCACTTGAACTCCATAAGGCATAACAATGTTGGCGTAATATTTAGCTGCTTCACGAAAAATAATATCAGCACCTATCTCGTCGACAAACCGCTCACTGCTGGCATAATGTTGCCCAAAAGCATCGTTAGAAAACAATATCTGTTGATCTTTAAGGTAAGTGACCATAGAATCCGGCCAATGAACCATCGGAGTTAAGTGAAATTGCAAAGTCCGTTTGCCTATTGAAAGTTTATCCTGTGAGTCAACAACTTTGAATTTCCAATCTTTCTTATAATGCCGTCCAAGAGCCTCTTTTCCTTTAGGAGAACAAACTACTTCAGCTTGAGGACAAAAATCAAGCAGCTTATCGATTGAGCCTGAATGATCCATCTCAGCATGGTTTGAAATAATATACTGAATCTTAGACGGATGGATAATCTCCTTAATCCGGTTTAGCATGTCGTCCGATCCATAATGTTTCACAGTATCGATTAAGGTTGGCTTTTCATCCACGATAAGATAAGCATTATAGGTAGATCCTTTTGGCGTTGAATAACCATGGAAATTCTTTAAATCCCAATCAACATGACCAACCCAATAGATATCATCATTTATTTTAATCATAATTTAATTTATTAACCTCTCTTTTTAATCAGCAGCCTTCTCAAACTGATCTTTACCTACACCACATTCAGGACACACCCAAGAATCAGGAAGTTGTTCAAAAGCAGTCCCCGGCTCTATCCCCGAACTAGGATCGCCGACTGCCGGATCATAAATATAACCACAAACTACACATCGATATTTACTCATAGTTTCTCCTTTAGCTTCGATTTTACCACATTCATTACTCTTGTAAACCCTCAAAAACTAAGCCTTTAATATAATTAATCCACCCGTTAATTACAATCTAAAACAAACCAGCGAATATGAGAAAACAGGCACCAACAAGCAATAGAAGAGCCACTAAGCCTGATATTGATTCAAAACAAATCGGGCAAACGCTTTTAGTTAAAGCATGCACCTTACAGTGAAAAAGTCCTATTGTCTTCTCAATCTAAACCTTAGCACACCGTTTGATTTTGTGAAAAATCAAAAATTAAACCCTTGAGCCTGTCACGCACCGTCCGAAAAGCCTCTAATTTTTCTTGATCGCCAACTACTGCAGCCGGGTCCTCTAACGACCAATGTATTTTTTTATAAACTCCCGGAAATACTGGACATTCTTTAGCAACATTATCACAAACCGTAATCAAATAGTCAAACTCCTGACCAATGAATTCAGTTAAACTCTTTGAACGCTGGCTAGAGATATCAATGCCGATTTCGGCCAATACTTTAATTGCATAAGGATTTACCAATGATGGCTTAGAGCCGGCACTTTCTACTTTAAACCGTTCTTGAGCCATATGCCTAAAAAGACCCTCAGCCATTTGGCTACGAGCAGAATTCTGAGTGCACAAAACTAAAACTCTCTTTTTTTTCATTAAAAAATTAATTTTTAGCAGCAACCGCCACCTAAAGACTCCTTTTATTTTCTACACAACTCTTTTTCCTTAATGTCTATTGTTTGAAGCAACGAATCAAAAGAACCCTGAAAAGCAATAACTCCTTTTTCCAACAACTCTTGGCAAACCTGGTTTAAATCAATACCTAAACTTCCAAGACTGTCAACGATAGACTTAGCTCCTAAGATATCACCGTCCAAAGAAATATTAGCTACCCCGTGGTCAAGAAAGGCTTGAAAGGTAGCCTCAGGCAAAGTGTTAACCGTATTTTTTCCAATCAATTCAGTAACATATTTGATGTCGCTGTAGGCTGGACTTTTTGTCGAGGTTGAAGCCCAAAGAACCCTTTGTAAATTTGCCCCTCTTTGCTTTAACGATTTAAACTGATTGGATGAAAAAATATCTAAATATTCCTTATAAATTAACTTTGAGTTTGAAACGGCGGCTTTCCCTTTTAATAATTCTAAATTAACTTTTTCTTGATCGGAACTATCAATTATCATCTCATCTAGAAACCGGTCAATTACGCTATCAATCCTACTTACGAAAACGCTGGCTACCGAATGTAGATTTTTTAACTGACCGCCGATCTCTAGGAATCGCTTTAAACCATTCATATAAGAAGCAGCCGTTTTCTTATACTGCTCTAAAGAAAAAATTAGAGTCGCGTTAACATTCATGCCTTGAGCCAATATCTCCTCAATTGCCCTAAAGCCTTCTTCAGTCGCCGGAATCTTTAGCATTAAATTTGGCCGCTTAACCTTAGTCCAAAGCCGTTTAGCTTCTTCAATAGTCTCTTCTGTGTTATAAGCAAGCTGAGGATTAACCTCTAGACTAACATAGCCATCCTTACGGTTACTTTCATTGTAGACTACGCTTAAAAGATCAGCGGCTTCCTGAATATCCTTTACCGTTAAATTATCATATATCTCAAATGTAGATAACCCTTGTGCTGCCGATTCTTTAATTTTCTGATCATAATCAGAACCTTTTGAAATAGCCTTATCAAATATTGTAGGATTGGAAGTAATTCCCTTTAATCCTAAGGCGATCATTTCCTCGAGCCCACCCTTTTCAATTAAAGGACGGCTGATCTGATCCAACCAGGCACTTTGGCCTGCATCATACAACTCAACAATTCTTGTCTTATCCACCGCTTACTCCTTTTTAGTTAGATAACTTACCTATCTAATATCATAATACATTCTTCCCAAACGCTCTGTAAATGACCCAAATATAAAACCCAAAGTTAACAACCAATTTAAGTATAATTACTGAAATCGTTTAGTCTATTAATCCCTAAAACCGATTAATTAGAAATCCTGATCTTTAATGGTCCCTTATAAATTGATATCTTGGGCTTAATTAACTCTTGATCTTCGGAAGTCCCTTTTTTCCCAGACAAAAATTCTTCAATGTCAACAAGGAAAACCGTTGTCAAATTATCTTCATCCATATTTTCGGCATCCGAATCTTCATGAATAACTATTTTAATCGTATGCCAACTTCCTAATTTATGAGCTTCAACTCCCCCGACATAAGTTCCTTGCCCCAAATTATCAGCAAAAAAACTATAAGGAGACTTTCCAACTCCAGCCATTGCTGAACCCTTTAATAACCAAACAGTATACAAGCCACGAGGCTCTAAACCCTTTGCCTTGAACTCAATCCTATTCTTTCCACCGTAATAAATATTTTCGTTTAAAAAAACTTTCAACTCTGCTTTATGATGAACGCCCTGCCCCTTAGCTGTAATTTTAGACTCAGCAAAAACTCCAATCGATAAACCAAAAACAAAAATTAAGAATGCTACGATTTTAACCCAATGGCCATAAATTTTCATCTTCAAATCTCCTTTGACTATTAAAATATTAGATTAGCAATAAATCCTAAAACAATTACCTGGGGAACAGTTACGATCGGAAGCCAAATAGCAACTCTCCGACCAACGTTATGCCAAAGAAGCCCAATCTCAGTATAGTCAATAACTACCCCGGCCATAAGAAAAACAAAACTGTTTCCCAAAGCTCCGGTTTGTTTAAATATTTCAAAGGCTAAGGGAGCTGACCCCTCAGAACATACCTCAATTACGGTGGCAACAGCCAAAGTGACTAAAAGCCCCAAAACCGTTGGGCCCATATAGTTACTAAAAATACTTGAAGGAATATAGGCTCCGGCTAAGCTAGCTAATCCAGTACCGATTAGAATCCACCAAAGAACCATATTGCTTAGAGAAATGGCTCCTTTGTATATACCTTTTAAATCCGACTTGAAAATAGCAAAAGAAAATTTTCGTCGCTTAATCCGCAGCTTTAAATCTTTAATTACCGAAAAATCTTCTGCAACATTTACAGTATTAGTATTACTCTCAATCAACCCCTGATTTTCTAGAAATTGAAAAATAAATCCGGTGATTATCGCAATGATAATCGCTGAAATAATTATAAATAGGGCTTTTAAACCAAAAAGCCCTATTAACATTATGGTTAAAACCATATTCGCCCAGGGACTCGCCAAGAGAAAAGCTACAACCGCTGGGTTTGAAGCTCCTTTTTTATGTAACTGGATTGAAATAGCAAGGATTCCGTGCGAACAAACACTCATTAAAAAACCGAGAAAAACCGAATAAAAAATTGTTCGCTTTCTAGGACGGGAAAGAAGCAATGAAATATAGTGACGAGGTATATAGTGCTCGATAACTCCTCCAACTAAAAGACCTAAAGCTATGGCCCACCAGAGGATTTTAAAATAATTAAATAAAGTTTTTCTAAATGGTTCAAGCAGAGGAATAAAATAGGAAGCTAAACTCAAAATAGCCATGGCCAAGGCAACAATGAATGTTTTATTTTTATAAAAAGGGTTTTTTGCTACCGTTAGGCAACTCTTAAGTTTTAATTGAGGTATTTTATTGTCTTGAGCGAACTTTTCTAAACAGCTCTGGCTACAAAAAAAGAAAGTCTCACTCTCGTGATCAATCTGTAAGCTCTTTTTTTCGTTAACCTTCATTCCGCAAATAGGATCTTGAGCCACTGGGAGTCTCCTACTTTAAAAAATCAATATAAACAGCCAGTAATAATGCTAACCCGGAAAAAATAAAGATAAAAAAATAATTAATTTTATCCTTTTTTGAACTCAATTGACAAAGTAATGTTCCCAAAAGTTCATAGTCATGATCGGACAGTTCTTGCTTTGAAAGCAGCTTAGGAGTAAGCTGAGAATCCTTTAACTGACGATGCATCAAATTATGACGTCTGAATTTATAGATAAAAAATAAGGTAAACCCGCTTATTCCAACATACCAAAATATCTTTGCCAGCATCGGATTAAAATCCAAAACTAAATTAACCGCCCTGACTGATATTGTTGCGATCAAAGCTATAGTAAAAAACACCCAAGCAATCGGTGATTCTTTGCAAGTTTTTAATCTGATACAGTCCTGGCAGATGAACTTTTTATCTTTCTTAAGTGATTTCGACATTACTACCTAATAGACTTTAATAAATCTTGAAGCAAGCCCCTATGATTTTTCTCTTCACTGATAATTCTATCTAATTCTTTTTTAACTTTCTCAGCAGAAACTGAATTTTTGCAAAATTCATAGAAGGCAACTGTCTTACTCTCAATGACAACAGCTAACTCTATTGCTTTTTTGGTATCAGTAATAATCTTTTCTAGTTCTTCTTGTCTTTTAAGACCCTGGAAAATTCCAAAATCAATACTGCTTAATAAATCATTATCTTCGGAAATATCTTCGCCGTTCTTTCTTACTTCGCTTAGAAGATATTCAAAAATTCTCAAGTGTCGAACTTCCTCAGAAACTAAAAGCTCCAAGGTACTTTTAACCTGCAGCTCAACTACTTTGGCAGCTAATCTTTTATAAAAATCCACGCCATCTTTCTCAATTTTTTCAGCTATTCGATAAGCTTCAAATTCTGTAAAATCGGTAATTACCAGTTTATCATTTTTTTCTTCTATTTTCATAACCAGCCCTCCATTTGATCAATTATTCTAGCTATTATAAAATCATTATCAGTAAACCCCACGGAAACTAACAACTCTAAAAAAGGAAAAGGGCTTTCCTGAAATACCACCTTTCGCATAGCAATGCTCCTTCAGAAATTAAAGATTCCAACTTCCTTTTTCTTTAGTCGTCATCGTCTTATTACAACATTTTATCTTTTTGGTTGATTTTTTACCCTTGCCACAAATAACACAAAGGTAAGCTTTTTTTTTATTAGTCTTTCTTTTCGCCATTATTTTCTCCTATTCAATAATCTAATTTTCGTCTGTAATGTCCCCATCGGACAAACCGCACACCAAGTGCGAGCCTGAAAAGGAATCCCGATGAAAATTGCAATCAAGGTAGTTACTAGGCACATTCTTACAAAAACAAAACCTAGCGAATAAACATTTCTCTCGACCACAAAAAGTTGACTAGCAAAAAAAATCATAAAGATCGCAAATACCCCCCAACGAAACTTCTGGCTAGCAAAAATTCTTGGAAGCTGAGCTTTACGACTAACTCTGCTTAAAGCCAAATCCAAAAATGCTCCCCGCGGGCAAAGATGTGAGCACCAAAACCTCCCCTTAAAATAGGATAAACTTAAAAGAAAAATCATCATCAATAACACCAAGTAGCCTAAAAGAGGAAAAAATAACCCACCGACGATGATTAAAGGTAAAAACCAAACCATTATCAACTGACTAAGTTTTACTTTTTTTCCCAAAACTCTTCAGCCTCCTCTTCCATTTTTTCTAGCCGATCATAATAATCAGGAAATTCATTAAGATGGGCCAAGGCAATTTTTCCGGTAGTTAAGGGATCATCGTTGCTAACATTGGTCTTTGAGTCTACCAAACCATGCTCTAACTCTACATCCATACCTGTCCTAAACTGATCAAGATCAAATTTATCCCATTTAATTCCTAATTGCTTGCCGATAGCTTTTGCTTCATCTGAGGTAAAATGTTCTTTTGTTGACACCCAGACCACCTCCTTTTTAATAATTTTCAGCTAAAATTTCGTAATAGCTCTGCGGATGGGCACAGGCCGGACACTTATCCGGGGCCTCTTTGCCTTCATGGACATAACCGCAATTACGACATCTCCACTTAACTAATGTATCTTTTTTAAATACTTTTCCTTCCTTCACATTTGAAAGTAGCTTACGATACCTCTTTTCATGTTCCTCTTCAACCTCGGCTATCTCTTTAAATAAATCAGCAATTTCTAAGAAATCTTCTTCGCGGGCCACAGCTTCAGCTTCTTTATAAAGCTTAGTCCATTCTAGATTTTCTCCATCGGCCGCCCCTTCCAAATTAGATGCCGTATCTGAAACTATTCCTGCTGGGTAGCTAGCCTGAATCTCAACTTCACCACCTTCTAAAAACTTAAAAAACTTCTTAGCATGTTCTTTTTCATTGTCAGCAGTCTCTAGAAAAATGGCTGCTATCTGTTCGTATCCGGATTTTTTGGCCACTGAAGCAAAATAAGTATAGCGATTCCGGGCCTGTGATTCCCCGGCAAAAGATGCCAATAAATTTTTTTCTGTTTTAGTTCCCTTTATAGATTTGCCCATGACTGAATCCTCCTTAGATTTATATTTTTTCCATCGGCTGCTCACAACAAACTAATTCTCCGCCTCCAGCCTTAGTCACCGTCACCTCATTACCACAAACATTACACTTATATTTTTCACCAACCTGTTCAACTGCCATAAATACCTCCTCTTATCTACTCAAAACTCAATTCTTGAGAATTTTCCCAAAGTCCATGAATATTGCAATAACTAGATACCAAAATTACCCCTGGCTTATCGGTTTTTAAACAAACTGTGGCTTTTGGACAAACATAAACTGTACTTGTATTCGGTCCTTGAACCGATGCTCCATGGGCACTAAATTCAAATCTTCCTAACTGACAAGGGAATTTCTCTCCTTGAGGCTTAAAATATAGCTCAATCCAAGAAATATGGTGCTCGGTTGTATTGGGATGGGCAATTTCTTTACCTACGGTTACAACAATGCTAACGCATTCGCCCCTTTTAACCGCGCCCTGAACCTCAATAACCGGAACATGTTTCTCAGACTTCCAGTCAGCAGTTTGTAATAAATCTTTTATGCTAGCCATACCCTTCTCCTTTTTATGCTACCTGTTCAACTTCCTTAACCTCAGGTACCACTTCTTTTAGTTTCTTCTCAATACCCATCTTAAGAGTGTAAGTGCTCATCGGACAACAACCACAAGCGCCGGTTAAACGTAGCTTAACTACCGCCTCTTTGGTTACCTCGACCAATTCAACATCTCCTCCGTCGGCCTGAAGAGCCGGCCTTATGTCTTCTAAAGCTTTTTCTACCTTCTCTTTCAACATATGCACCTCCTTAATCTCTAATTATTTAATTACTTTATCCCCTAAAATAGATTTTAAATCTTCTTCAGCCGTAGTGATTGGTTTGATTTCAAATTTCTCAACCAGTATCTCTAACACCTTCGGTGAAACAAATGCCGGCAAAGTCGGGCCTAAGCGTATATTTTTAACTCCAAGATGAAGCAAAGTTAATAAAATTGCAACCGCCTTCTGTTCAAACCAAGATAATACTAATGACAGCGGCAATTCATTTACCCCACAGTTGAAAGCCTTTGCCAAAGCTAAGGCAACTTCTATCGCCGAATAAGCATTATTGCATTGCCCTAGGTCAAGCAATCTAGGTATGCCTTCAATCTCGCCAAACTCAAGTTTGTTGAACCGATACTTACCGCAAGCAAGGGTAAGAATAAGGCAATCAGCAGGAACCTTCTCGGCAAACTCAGTATAGTAATTTCGGCCCAGCTTAGCCCCATCACAACCCCCAATAAGAAAGAAATGACGGATCTTTCCTCGTTTAACCGCATCAACTATTTTATCGGCTAAACTTAGAATAGCCGTGTGATGAAACCCAGTCATTATTTTTTTACCCGGTGCTTCAATAAGTGCTGGAAGTTGTTTGGCTTTAGCAATCACTGACGAAAAATCTCTCGACTTAAGGTGATTTGCGCCAGACACCCCAGTAACGCCAATCGTAAATAACCTATCTAAATAAGTATCTTTAGGTGGTATCAAAACGCAATTAGTCGTTACCAATAACGCCCCAGGAAATTCTTTAAACTCCTTCTTTTGCTCTTGCCAAGCATTACCGTAATTACCAACCAAATGTTTAAACTTCCTTAATTCTGGATAGCCATGGGCTGGCAACATTTCGCTATGGGTATAAACATTAACTCCGGTACCCTCTGTTTGTTTAAGTAGTTCATACAAGTCAAGCAAATCATGACCGGTAATTAAAATTCCCGGACCGGCCTTTGTCCCAGTTTCAACCTCTGCCGGAAAAGGATTGCCAAAACGATCAGTATGAGCCTTATCAAGCAAAGCCATTACCTTTAAGTTCATCTCGCCACACTTTAGAACCATAGCTAGATAATCATTGAGATCAAAACTGACGTTAGTCACTGTCTTAAAAAGAGCCTCATGCATAAAGCCATCTACCTCTGGATCCACTGCGCCTAATTCCCGGGCATGAAAAGCATAGGCAGCTATTCCTTTCAATCCGTAAAGTAAAGTATCCTGCAAGCTCTGGATATCAGAATCTTTACCACAAGCGCCTACTTTCACGCATCCGCTGCCACCAATTGTCTGTTCGCATTGATTACAAAACATATCGACCAAACCCCCTTTAATAACCGATGAAGCTTTCTGTTTTAACCTTATTTTTATCACAACCGGTTTTAAGGCACAAGTCATGCATCGCCTTAACCATCGATGGTGGGCCAAAAACAAAAAAGGTTCTATCTTTCCATCTCTCTATCTTCTCAACTAACAACTCTTGACTAATCACACCGTTAATGCAGCTCTGATCCTTTGGTTCACAATCAGTCACCAGATAGAATACCTTTATAGTATCATTAGCCGCTTGCCAGTTATCCAGCTCTTCTTTAAAAGCAATATCTTCAGTCCGGTTAGAATAAAGCAAAATAACATTTGTCTTAAGCCGCTTATTTTCAATGTATTCAATAATTGAAATTACCGGGGTTATGCCAATTCCACCAATTAAAAATGCTACCTTCTTATTGTCATCACTGAATACACAGCTACCCATCGCCGGCTTTAAATCTACTTTATCACCCGGTTTCAGGTCTCTTAGCTTTTGAGAAAATTCACTTTCGCTCAATCTTTTAGTGACCTCCAAATATTGTTTAGTTGGTGAAGAGGAAAAAGAAAGGTACTTATTCAGCTGATGATTCCTAAGATTATCGCTATCGAAAATAAGTTGTGTAAACTGTCCGGGTAAAAAATCTACCCTTACTTCCGGAAAAAACCGAAAACTCTCTATATCTTTAGTTCTCTTGATGCGTTCACTTAAACTTGCCTTAATTTTATTTTCCATTATTAACCTCCCGGCAGTTTTTACATGTACCATAGAAGTAACCCTGAAGCTCTTCGATGATATTACCGTCAACTTCTCGTTGTTCAAGAGCCTTGCAAGGCTTCATATTAAGATCCGAAATTTCATCACAGCTCTTACATAAAAAATGATGGTGGGGGTCAATTCTAGCTTCAAAGCAAGACTTATCAAACTGTATTCTTATCTCATTAATTACGTGCTTCTGCTTAAAAAGATCCAAAACCGTATAAACAGTAGCCAAAGATACTGCTGGCATTCTAAGCTTAACTCTCTCGTAAATCTGATCAGCAGTTAAATGCTTACCATTATTTAAAAGAACTCCATGGACCTCTAACCTCTGCTGAGTTGGCCTTATATCATGACCCCTTAATACCTTAAGACTGTTTTCCATATTAATCGACTATACAACTTTTTCTCCTTATTGTCAAGAATTATTTTTGATTAATAATGATTATTGTTAAAAGTCATAACCCTCTTTCCTCCATAAGGTTCTAGTCCAACTCATTAATCGGGTTAAAAAATGGGCATGAAAACAAGCTAAAAAATAATAGCGTTTTCAGATCAAAAGAAAAATACCCTTGAAAGGAAAGCTAAAACCATGTTATATTTATATGAAATAAGGGTAGCATAACAACTTAAACTAAAAAAGAGAGGGACTTCCGTTAAGGAAGAGGCTTCAAGAATAATCTTGTAAGCAGAAACCCCTCTCTTTTTTTATAGAATTTTTAAACTATCTTTAAGCTGAAACGATTGAAAAGGTTGGGTTTTTAAGGCTAAGTTGCAAAAACTTTCCCTAAAAAATGGGAAAGCGACTTCTTGCCTTTCTCATTTAACTCAATGAATTGAAGACCAGCTGAATAACGATCAGCCATCCTATCTTTATTGCACCAAACAAGTTTGGCCTTTAAGTCGACCACTGCATCAACAAGGTTAACATGTAATTTTAAAAGACTATCTCTAGGAATAAAGGTATTGCTTACTATCTTTACTCCAACCATACTTAGATCCTTGCAAACGGTATAAAAATACTTCTGAGAAGGAAGAGTTTTGCACTCAACCGGGAAAGATATTCCTACTCTGGGGTTATTTCTTCTTTCTTGCATAATTGTCGGTTAAAAAAGAGTCCGAACCCGTGGCTTTAGAGACACAAGTTCGGATTTCATATAAATATAACATAATTTTTCTTACTTTTCAAGGTAAATAGGCAATATTTCTGAATTTTTTTCTCTTCTCTAACCGTCTGGCTGGTAAAAGGTAGGGGCATTTTGAAAATATAAAAAATACGTGGCTGCCCGGCTAGGACTCGAACCTAGGAAACAAGAACCAGAATCTTGCGTGTTGCCAATTACACTACCGGGCAAAAAAATACTATACCATCTTTAGGGCGCTAGCTAAAGCCTCTTTCAGGCGCGTTATCCCTTGGGCATCAAACTCAAAATGACGTGTTTCACCACCAATTAAAGTGGTACTTTCTCTTATGACTACCCTCTTTTTACCGTGTTTTTCAATCAATAAAACATCGTACTTAAACTTAGCTATGCCTTTACGTCGCTCACTGACTAAGCCAAAATTTTTAATTACACTTTCCGGTGCAATAGCTGGTTTCGATTTTTTAAAAAAATTCATTCATTGTCCTCCTCTAAAGTGCCAACATCAGTACCTCTAAACCAATCTTTCACCTTCCCATCTTCAAGATAAAAAGTAATATTATCACCAACTAAAGTTATATCTAAAAATGTCATGTATTCTTGATTCCCGGATAGATTATAACTAAGTAACTTATCTTCACTAAACCCGACATTTCCTAAATTTTCCTTGGGCATTCCTCTAACAATAACTCCAACATCAGTAACCACTCTGCTTTTAATTTCAGTTGGGTTTTCGGCAACCGAAACCAGACTAAACAAAAAAGTTATTACAACGAAAAATAAAGCTGACTTCCGCATCTGTGACACAATCTAATGCTTCTTTTGCTGTTGTCCATAAGGACCATAAAATATTTCAAAAAGGTACTGAGTGACAGCTGGAACAAGTATTATACTAACAACAGCAATCGAGATATAATACGCAAACATGCTCCAATTCAACACGACCTGAGTAATAATCATAACCGGCAAAACAATCAAAACATAAGCTAAGATAAGGCAGAGTTCTAAAAGCAAGAACTTCCATCCTCTTTTCCAATGTTGAATAAAGTTTTTCATGTAATACCTCCTTATTCAAGCAATTATTGACCGATTGACCCTGCCATAAACTTAATTAAATTATCTATAGAATGATACTACTTTAGCTAAAAATGGTCAACTAAGGGTTAACGGTTAATTAACAACCCTCTACCAAGCATGTTCATCGACCCACTCGTCAGCTTTAACCACTGATTTCCAAGCAGCCTTGGTATCTTTAGCTAATCCCTCACCAAAACCATGAACCGTATGGTAAACCGTAGAACAACCGCTTAAAGCAATCAGCCCGATAAAAAAAATTGCTACAAAAGTTAACTTTCTCATGACCCCTCCTATGTTAATTGTCCAGTATATTCTACTCTCAAAATATCAAGCCATTTATCGCAAGCCCTACATTAGGCTGGAGATAAATGGTAAACTTTTTTATCAGATTGTAATTTAAAATTACTAAAATCTTCAAATACCCA
>JAIPGM010000008.1 GCA_021735655.1 Candidatus Omnitrophota bacterium
CTATTAGATGTCGCTGGAGTGGTTATATCGATATGGTCAGTTGCGATTCGATAACTTAGTAATGCTGATCAAAATAAGAATAGACGTTATTTGTATTTTTCTTTAAAATGGGTTCTGACTTTTTGATATAGGGACCCCAGTTTTTTTATGCCTATTCCGAATAAAATTAAAGTTAATTTTACAAGGGAGTAAAAACCTTTAGGTAAAATTTCTACAATCAAAATATATTTTCCCAAAAAAGCTTATTAGGTATATAATAGAAAATAATTAATTATGTCTAAGCTAAACCCACTAGTAATCGGAGATTTAACCATCAAGGTGCCAATTATCCAGGGCGGCATGGGGGTTAAAGTATCTACAGCACCCCTAGTTAGCGCAGTCGCTAATTGTCAGGCAGCTGGAACAATCGCCAGCGTCGGACTTGCATACGGCACTCCTGAAAATGAATCCGATTATTTAAATGCTTCGAAGGAAGCCTTAAGAAAAGAAATCCGCAAAAGCCGAGAGTTGACCTCTGGTGTTATTGGGGTAAATATAATGGTAGCTTTGACTAATTATCAGGATTTAGTTCAAGTTGCCGTAGAAGAAAAAGCTGACTTTATAGTTTCCGGAGCTGGCTTGCCTTTGAGGTTACCGGAGTTTACCAAAGGTTCTTCAATAAAATTGATTCCGATTGTTTCTTCAGCTAAAGCGACTAAATTAATAATAAAAACTTGGGTCCGTCGTTATCAACGTCTTCCCGATGCGATTGTGGTTGAAGGCCCGTTGGCTGGTGGTCATTTAGGATTTAGGTTTGAGGAGTTAAACGAAAATTCAGCAGATAGTCTAGAGAGTTTAGTTAGTGATGTTATAAGGGTAACCGAGGAATATGCGAAGGAATCCAATGTAACTATACCGGTTATTGCCGGCGGAGGCATATTTGACGGTAAAGATATTGCTAAGTTTATTAAATTGGGCGCAAAGGGAGTACAAATGGCGACCCGGTTTGTTGCTACTGAAGAATGCTCTGTTGCCGATGAGTTTAAGGAACTGTATCTTAAGGCTGAAGCCGAAGATATAGTCATTATTAAAAGCCCGGTTGGCTTGCCGGGAAGAGCGATTAAAACTTCGTTTATCGAAAAAATGGTCCGGGGAGAAAAACATCCGGTTAGTTGCCCTTATAAATGTTTAATAACTTGTGATCCAGCCACAGTACCTTATTGTATCGCTAAGGCTTTATGTAATGCTTCAATCGGCGATTTAGATAATGCTGTCGTGTTTACTGGCAGCAATGTTTCAAAAGTTAAAGCAATTGTGCCGGTAAAACAATTAATTGATGAGCTCGTTGATGAGGCAGCTAAAGAGTTAGCATCGGGTTAGGGGTAAAAAGAGTGGTTGTATTTAATTTTTTTAAAAAATTACTTAAGTCAAAAAAATCTAAAAAGAAAAGTCCTAGCAAAAAAGCCAAGAAGGTAACCGCTAAAAAGCCAGCTAAAAAAACTACTAAAAAATCGTCTCGGAAAGTTAAAAAAATAACTAAAGCTAAAAGCAAACCAGCTCGAAAGTTAAAGAAAAAGCTAACAAAAAAAGGTTCAAAGAAAAAGGTAAAAAAGGCCTCTGAGCCTAAATCAAAAAAGTCTTCTCATACATTTAAGAAGAAATCTCTCACTAAAGCTTTAAAAAAAATACTACCTAAGAGTAAGGGTGAAGAAGTTGGCGTTGTCACTCATTATTTTAATAAGCTTTCAGTGGGGATAATTAAATTGAAGAAGCCGCTTAAGGTTGGCGATAAGATTCATATAAAAGGCGCCCATGATGATTTCACTCAAGGTATTAAATCAATGCAGCATGACCACAAGGATATTTCTTTAGCCAAAAAAGGCTTAGAAATTGGGATTAAAGTTTCTCGACCGGTTCATGAGAATGATAAAGTTTATAAATTATAAGTATTTATTTGTCCGAATTTTAAAATTAAGTTTTAGTTTAGTTTTTAGTTTTATTTTTTTGTTGATTAGCCTAAATTTTGTCCAAGCCGAAATAGTTTCAAAAAAGACTAAAGGGTTTGAATATTACCTTTTAGTTCCTCCTGATTATAATTCTTCTAAATCTTGGCCGTTAATCATTGCTTTCCATCCTTCAACCGGACGCGGAAGCTCAATGCTTGATCGTTTTACTGAATCAGCAGAGAAAAAAGGTTATATTGTTGCTGGACCGAATTCAGCCAATAGTGCTTATTGGTATTTTTCAGAAAGTAAAGATGTATTCAGGATGATTGATGAGATTAAACGAGACTATTCGATTGATAATAGCCGGATATATCTTACTGGATTTTCAGCCGGTGCGATCATGACTTATTATTTAGGTCTAAAATTCCCCGAAAAATTTAGGGCGATTGCGCCTTTTTCCGGTCGTTTAAGGAATATGGAGCAAGAAGGATTTATTCGTTTAAGTAGAGATAAAAAACAGCAGCTTCCGGTTTTTATTCTTCATGGCAAAACCGACAATATTCTTAATATAAGCGAAGCCGTATACGCAAAAGAGAGGCTTGCTAGTTTTGGCTATGATGTTAAGCTGCGTGAGCTTAGTGGCTTAGGCCATGAGTATCCTGCCTATATAAATTGGATTATCATAAATTGGTTTGAGAAGTTAAAGTAAAGGGAAGAGTTAGCTTACGAGGCTAAGAATGGAATCAATAGTCAAAGCTTTAAAGAATCCTTTGGTTGGTTTAACCCTGATTTACTTTGTTCTGGTGGTTCTCGGTGTTTCTTTTGGTGATCGAGGCTGGTATGAGCCGGACGGAGTAGCGACTTTGGCTGGTTCGCTTAACCTTTTAGAAGCTAAGCAGGGAGGGTTTTATCTTTATAATTATTACTATCAGCCGTTAAGCTATGAATTAAATCATTCTATTTTTCGAATCTTTGGTAACCCCTACTTGTTATATCTCTTGCCGGCATTGTTTGGGGCAGTTGGCGTCTGTTGTTTAGCCGGAGCGATTTTTCTGTTTTCTAAGCGGCGAATAAATATATTTTTTAGTTTTTGTTTTTTGTTATTTTTTCCGGAAATTTTTTTTCGACTGCTTTACCCGAATTCTAGCGTATTTGCAATGGTTCTTTTTTCATTTTGTCTTTTGCTTTTGTTTCAGGAAGGTCCAAAGAGTAAGATTTATTTTTTAATTGGTATGATTTCAAGCTTAGCGTGTCTTTTTCGTTTTGATTTTATACTTGGGCTTCCTATTTTAGCCTACCTCATTTTTCTAGCGAGTGGGAAAAGACAACCTTTGCTTTATTATTTTATCGGTAGTGTTTCGGTATTTTGTTTAGCTTATTTTTTAAATATTTTTAACCCTTTAGCAATATTAAGGGGCTATAGCTTTCATTTAGCATTAAGTCAATCGTTGAATTGGGGTAGTTTTGATTCTTGGGGGGTATTTTTTAGCATAACCAATATATTAGTTTGGGTTGCTCTGTTGGCCTATAGTCTTATTTACCTGAAGAGTTCTTTTGTCAAGAAAAGCTGGAAGTCTTTTTTTATCTTAATGCCTGGTCTTATTCTAATTTTTCCGCTTTTTAGCCGCCTTACTGCAGCACATCATTTGCTTGTTGCTATATGCTTTGGGCCGTTTGTTTTGCTTAAGGCGGTCAGTGGTTTTAGTGCCAGTCGTTTGGCCCAGAGATTTAAATTAGATTTTTCGAAAGTCATTCCGATAGTGGTTATTTTTAGTCTTTTAATGCAATTTTTATCATTTGAAATTAAAACTAAATTTCCTTACTTTAAAATTGCCAGTGCTCCAACTTATGCAGTTACTCATGATGGGCCAAGAGTTTTTGGGGCTTATTTAAAAGGGTATCTTCAAACAGCTAAGGCTAGCAAAACAGCCTATTATAGGAATGCTTTAACTTTGTCTCAGGGTATAGCTAAGGTAATTTCCGGTTCAGAGTCAGATTATCTTATTGTTGGTACAAGGAAAATGATTCCTGAGAACTATTTGCTGGCAATTAATACTTATGCCTTGGTATTCTTTTTACAGATGGCCGGATATGAGTTAAGAATAGATGAAGATACAATGTTTTTAAGGGGGCCAAATAACAAGGTTACTATCGAAAGTTTTGATTTTGTAAGATATCAGAATTTTGATCCTAAAAAATCGCCGAAATCCCTTAAAGTTATAAAGATACCTATTGTCTTTGGACATCCGAAGCTGCGGTCGGCAGCTTCCCAGCAATTCTGGCGAGAGATTATTTTATCATCCCAAAAATAGAAATTTCTGGTATAATTAATACCTAAAAAGGGGGGGGCTATGCATGAAGAGACTAAAGAAATTACTAGTTTAATAAGTAAAGCCGCTAGATTAGCTCGTCAAGAAAGTAGTCACGAGCCAGAGCCAGGTCTGACCAAACCAATTGAGTGGCCGGTTAACTGTTTAGTCGGCCCGGGCTTAGAGGGGGCTATAGCTTGCGAGAGTAAGATCGGCTACGTTAATGGCTCAAAGGGTTGGTTAATCTATAGAGGTTATGATATTTTTGATCTTTGCGCTCATTCTAATTTTGAAGAAGTATCTTACCTGCTCCTTTATGGACATCTTCCTTCAGTAACTCAATTTAATGGCTTTAAAGATAAGCTAATTAAATATCGTAATATTCCTTCGACAATTCGTCTAATAGTTAATTTTCCGGTTGAGGAGATGAATGCTATGGCTGCACTTCGTTTTGGTGTTAACTTAATGCGCCAAGAGTGTACCTCGGTCGATAGAGATAGTTACAAGACCGACGCTACGATAATTAGCGCTGATGAAGACTCTATTGCCATGGAGACTCGTCCAAAAGGCGAAAAACATGCTATCTATGAATTTGAGAGAATTGTTCGTAAAAAGGCTAAAGATGTTAGTGACGGATTGCATCCGGCAGCTGGCTATGAGTCAAGTTGGCATTTAATTTCGGGAGTAGTTTCGGTGGCCGGAGCCATTGCTCGTCTAAGACAAGGTAATCTGCCGATAGATCCCGATCTTAATTTGAGTCACGCGGCAAATCTTATTTATATGATAACTGGAAACCGCCCTAATAAAATTGAGGAGCGGATCATGGATACAGTGCTTATTTTGCATGCTGACCACGGTATTAATGCCAGTACCTTTGCTACTCTGGTTGTTTGCTCAACTCTTTCTGATATGTACTTTGCTGTTGGTTCCGGGATTGCTGCTTTGAATGGTCCTTTGCATGGTGGGGCTAATGAGCAAGTGTTGCATATGCTTAAAGAAATAGGGGGCCCCAAAAATGTAAGTAGTTGGTATGCTAAGGCTCGGTCTAAAAAGAAAAAAATTATGGGCTTTGGGCACAGAGTCTATAAAGCTTATGATCCGCGAGCACGGATTTTAGGTCCTTTGGCCGAGTATTTAGTTAATACTAAAGGCGACAGCGATATGAAAAAACTGCTCGCTACCGCGCAAAGTTTAGAAAAGGAAGTGATAACTACCTTGGGCGTTGAAAAAAAGATATTCCCCAACGTTGATTTTTATTCGGGAATTGTTTATTCTTGCTTAGGGATACCGGTAGATCTTTTTACTTCTATTTTTGCTGTTAGTCGTGTGGTTGGTTGGACGGCTCGAGCAATGGAGTATTTAGAAAATAACAGAATTTTTAGGCCTCGGGCGATGTATACTGGTCCGTTTAACAAAAAGTATCGATCACTTGATCAACGTAGTGGTAAAGCCGGTAAGTCCAAGGTTAAGAAAAAGTAATTTTTGAGCCTTAGTTATGAATAAAAGAAAAATAACCGGTGCGGTGATGCTTCTTTTTTCTTTTTTATGCTTAGCTTGTTCGCCGTTTGAGGTAGTTAGGCTTTTTGGGGTCGGAACAAAGCCGTTTAAAGAAAAAGGTAAAATTTACACTAAGACTATTAATAAGAGTTTTTTTGAAAGCTATGACTTAGTAGTCGATTCTTTTGGCCAAATGCAGGCTAATTTTTATCGGGGAAGCCGCAAAGACGGATTTATTATATTTACTAATTTTAACGTTAGTTTTCCTCAAGCCAATGCATCTACTGAAGTGGCTGTTTTTTTAAGCGAGTCGGGACCAAATAATACTCAAATCCAAGTCTCGTCGCTTAATTACTCGCTTTCAGATTTTGTGGCTGAGGAGTTGTTTAAGAGTTTGGAATAATAAGTAAGTAACCAATCCATAGCTAGGAGTTAAGTATGCAATGGGACGGAATTAATCGCAGACGGTTTGTTAGGGTGCAGTATCCTTTTACTGTGCATATCTATGTGCCTGGCGAACCACCGATTTCTAGCTACACCGAAGATATCAGTACCGGCGGGATAAAGGTTACCATCAAACAGGTAATTGCTAAATCAACTTTGGTTGATTTGGAAATTTACTTGAAGAGTGATCCGGTTCTTTGTAAAGGGGTGGTTTCTTGGGCGAGAGAACGTAAGAGTAAGTTTCTTGAAGATACGATCATCCATGATTTAGGGATCGAGTTTTCTGAAGTTAAAACTGGAGATAAAAGGTCGATTAAGAAACAGGTTGATGATTTGGCTAAGGCTAAGAAGGAAGATAACCAGGCAACTGAATAGAATTAATTTTAATTGTTTTATTTATAAGTAATATCAAGAGAGGTAAGCCATGCTTAAGAAAACCGTTAAAATTCTTGTAATTGATGACGAAGAGGATTTTAGTTTTTTTCTAAAAAAGAACTTAGCTCGTCTTGATTATAAAGTTTTAGTGGCTTCGAATGGAAGAAAAGGCTTGCAGTTAGCCAGGCGTCATAAGCCAGACCTAATTTTGCTTGATGTAATGATGCCGGGAATCGATGGCTTTGAAGTTTTAAAAAGCCTAAAAACTGGCAAGGAAACTTTATCCATCCCAGTGATTATGCTTACTGGAAGAGATGATCAAGAGGCTAAACAACTAGCAGCTAGCTTATATAATGAGGATTATATTGTTAAGCCTGCAAATGTTGAAGAACTGCGTCTGCGGATAGAGAAGGTGTTAGACCAACGCAGGGGGCAAGAGGATTAAAAGAAGGCCTAGTTTTTAATGTCTAGAAGACCATTTTTTCTGTACGGTAAAAATTCAGTAGCTGAGCGACTCAAAGCCAATCCCCAAAGTATTAAGAAAATATTCCTAAAAAGTAATTTTACTGAACCGGCGATTGAGAAGCTGATTAAGCTTCGTAAGATTCCTTCCGAGCGTATAGTCCAACACAGATTAGATAAGATTAAGCCGCAGGCTCTTTTAGGGGGAATCATTGCGGAAATTGCCGATTTTGAATATGCCTATCTTGAGGATTTAATAAAAAAACCAAAAGATCAGCGGCCATCATTTATTTTTCTTGATCGAATTTTTGATCCTCAAAACTTAGGGGCAATTATTCGTACCGCAGCCTGTTTCGGTAATTTTTCTGTGGTTATACCAAAACATAAGGCCTGTGAAGTTACTGAAACTGTTTTGCATGTTGCTTGCGGTGGAGAAAACTACGTTCCAATTGTTATGGTTTCTAACCTTAGAAATGGTCTTTTGCAGTTGAAGGATGAGGGCTATTGGGCTGTTGGTGCTGCTGCTGAAGGTGGTGAAAATATTACTAAAGCCAGCTTACCTGATCCGATTTGTTTGGTTCTTGGTTCTGAAGGCAGTGGCATACGCTATGGTCTTACCAAGCACCTTGATAAGGTTATAAATATCCCAATGCAGGGAGTGGCTTTATCTTTTAACGTAACTGCTGCTTGTGCAATTCTTTGCTATGAGGTTCAACGACAGAAAGCGCTTACGGATAAGGGGTAAATATAGTCTTTATCATGGTTTTTGTTTGGAGTTTATGGTATCATTGGAATAGAGAATTAAATTGTAACCTGGGAAAGGTTAGTTGAATTAAGAGAGGGTCCAGATGGTCAAAAAAATAATACTTTTATTAGTTATTTTTGTTTTTGGGGGTTTTTTATCCTCTGTAGGTTTCTGCCAATATGTATATTTGGACGCTAAATATGTACAGATTAAAGGACCTGTTGAGTTTAAGGAAATCGGCGTTGCCTTGAGTGAAACTGCTTGTGAACGGTTAATTGCTATTTTAGATTTAGAGGATGGCCTTGAGTTTGAGCAGGCTTTAAATTCATATGATATATTAAGAATTGATAACTACGCTTCGGCTATTCTTCTTGACCTTAATCTTTTTGAGGGCATGGCTAAGGTTACTGTTCTTGAAGGCTTGCAGCATAAATTTTCCGGTTGGATACCTATTAGTTGGCTTGACGATAACCAGAGTCGTCCGATTCTATCTGAAAGCTATCAATTTGTTCCCTATGAGTTTACTGAAGATGGTTCGATTCCTCGCTGTCACTGGGGTTATAAATAGATCCGGTCCCTTTTATTTTACCTTCCTTAAAATATCTGATATAATTATTCAATTAGCTATTATTTTTTGAGTTAGTTAAAACTCACTAGAGATAATGGTTTATTGAGGGAGGTGAAGTAATGCAAGTTAATTTCAAAACCGAAGAGATTAGTTTTATTGTTGATTTCAATAATTCTCGCACTGCTCAGGAGATTATCCAAAAGCTGCCGATAGAATCTGTTGTTTCAACCTGGGGAGATGAAATTTATTTCGATATTGGTTTTAAAGCTTCAGCTGAAGATGCGACTATGGAGCTTAAGGTTGGGGATGTGGCTTATTGGCCACAAGGTAAATGCCTTTGTGTATTTTTTGGACCGACCCCGGCTAGCAGCGGTTTGGCTCCGGTTCCGGCTTCTCCGGTTGTCTTGGTTGGTAAGACCAAGGTTTTACCTTTAGAGCTAAAGTCTATACAGTTAGGTGAAAGAATAACTGTAACCCGGGGATAAAAGTACTTGTTTCTTATATAATTACATATTACAATAGGGAAGTGGATTCAGTCTAATGAAAGCATTTTACAAAATCATAGTTTTATTAAAAAATCTAAGTTTCATCAAGGAGGATGAGCAATGTTTGACGACAGAAGTAGAAAGTATAAGAATCAGTATGTGCCTTTAGATCCAGTCGATATTAATCTTTACAAGCCATTTATTGGTGAAAAAGCTTTAGATGAGATTAAGTATTTAGCTCAACCGTTACAAAATAAAGTTTGGGCCAATATTAACTCTACTTTTGTTGGTGGCGGCGTAGCTGAAATGCTTCAAAGCGTGCTTCCTTTTGCCCGGGGCTTAGGTATTGATGCTCGTTGGTTTGTTATTGAGGGGAGCGATGAGTTTTTTACGGTAACTAAGAAGTTTCACAATCTCTTACAAGGTATTGATCAGCCAATTAGTCTTGAGGAGATTTTTCACGCTTATCTTGATACGATTGATGAAAATACCCGTAATGTTAGGGTTGTCGGACATATGGTTACCGTGCATGATCCTCAGCCGGCAGCCTTAGTTATGAACGGTAATGTTTATGGGCATATCTTATGGCGTTGTCATATAGATACCTCTAACGCCAGCCGTCGAATTTGGCGCTTTTTACTTCCTTATCTTAATCAGTTCGAGGGAGCAATCTTTACGGCTATGGAGTTTGTTCGTGAAAATCTTCATATTCCTACTTATGAGATTAGTCCTTCCATTGATCCTTTGCGCATTAAGAATAAACAACGTACCGAAAAGGAAGCTTTGAAGGTTCTAGCTGATCTTTTTAATAAGCATAATATTGATCCTAAGCGTCCGATTGTTGCTGCTGTTTCACGTTACGATATTCATAAGAACCAAAAAGGGATTATCGAGTCCTTTAGGTTAATGAAGCAGAAAATAGCTAAAGGAATTAATCCGATTTTAATCATTATGGGTAATAGTGCAACCGATGATCCTGAGGGTAGCCAAGTTTATGAAGATATAAAAGAAGCGGTTGGAAGCGATAAGGATATTTATCTTCTTTTGAATGTTGAGAATAATGATGAGGTTGTTGGTTCGCTTATGTCGATTGCTAATTGCTTTGTTCATATTTCAACCAAGGAAGGTTTTGGTTTAGTGGTGACTGAAGCAATGTGGCAGGGCGTTCCGGTAATTGGTAGCAAAATAGGCGGAATTCCCAAACAGGTTGTAAACGGTGTAAACGGATTTCTAACCGGACCCCATGAATATGCTCAAGTAGCTCGGGCAATGCAGGTTTTTCTAGAAAATAAAAAAATGCGTGATGCCTTTGGTCAAAGCGCTCGCAACCATGTAGCTCAGAATTTTCTTCTTCCGCATATGCTTAAGAAAGAATTGACTTTAATGCGCTATCACTTAGAAATTGATAATAAAATCCCTCCTTTTAGGCTTAACAAATTAACTTACAAAGAGATAAGCCAGGCGCTCTACGGCCGAACGGTTTGGCCTTTTTCAACTAATGATTTAAAGCAGCGAATTGAAGCAATTTGGGAAGGCCTTGAACCGCGGGATATGGATTAAAATCTATGGGAAACGATATTAATGAAAAACGTAAATATCTACGGTTGGATACGGTTAATATCGTTAAAGTTACTCTTGATCGTAAGCTAATCAAGAAACCTTCGGAATTTGTTTCAGCCTTTACTAAAAATATCAGCGTTGAAGGCGTGTGTTTTTTGTCCGATAAGTTTTTCGAAAAGGGTAAACGCTTGCGTATTGATATGAGCCTTCCTGGAGATCCAAAACCTTTGCGCTTGAGAGGCAAAGTTTGCTGGAGCCGCTTGGTCAAAGATAAAAATAAAACTAATAAAGTTTTTGAAGTAGGGGTTGAACTCTTTACTGTTGGCGAGAGCGATTCAACTAGGTTTATGGGTTATGTTTGTCGCCATATGACCAGTCGTCTTGGTCGATATCTACATCTTTAAAAAGAAGTGATTGTTAAGTTTTTTTTCTATATCTTTGTCGGTTTAGGGGTGCTTTTTCTCTATATTAAATACATTGAGAAAAAAAGTATCTTTTTCCCCGATAAAAATATTGATTTAACTCCCGAGCGGTTCGGGCTCAGTTTTGAAGATCTCTATTTTTTAACCAGCGATAAGGTAAGACTAAACGCTTGGTTTATACCGCATCCAGAAGCTGCAAAAACAATAATACTTTTCCACGGTAATGCCGGCAATAACTCTAATCGCTTAGAGAAGATTGCGCTTCTGCGCAAGCTAAAGATAAATATTTTTATGGTTGATTATCGTGGTTACGGAAATAGTCAAGGTATTCCTAAAGAGAAAGGAATCTATCTTGACGCCCAGGCTGCTTATGGTTATTTAGTTAACCAGCGTAAAATTAATCCTGAAGATATTGTGCTTTACGGTGAGTCTCTAGGCGGGGTAGTAGCGGTTGATTTAGCTTCCACCAAGAAAGTGGCCGGAATCATTCTCGAGGGAACATTTTCTAGCGGCCGGGATATCGGTCAGATAATTTATCCTTTTTTACCTAAGACAATATTGCCTAATATTTTTAACTCTTTGAGCAAAATATCGAAAGTTAAAGCTGAGAAACTTTTTATTCACTCTAAGGATGATCTAATAGTTCCCTTGGAATTAGGAAGGAAGCTTTATCAGGCAGCTTCTGGACCTAAAAAATTCATTACTGTGTCTGGCACCCATAATAGTGTTTTTATTGATTCGGAAAAAGAATACCTTAGAGCTTTAAGTGATTTTATTAGGGGGTTGGATGAATAAAAGTAGAGACTTGTTAATTTATATATGTTTGTTCGGTTTTTTGGGGAGCCTAAGCGGCTGTTTATTTAGAGAAAATGTTACCAAGTTGAAAACTTTAAAAACAGTAGCTAGTAGTCAAAGGGAGATTAGAGCTTATCTTACCGAACAAGAAAATCTTTTTGAGAAGCTAGTCAGTGATTTTAAAGATAAGAAACTAAGTCTCGGGAGCTCGCTAGCGGAAATTATTGAAACTTATGGGGAACCAATAGTCTCTAAGAAAAATTTTTCTGATCCGGTTGGCCAGCGATTACTTTATCGTTATCCGAAGCGTTATTTTAATTCTGACAAGGTCTACCTTCATTTTAATGAAAAGAAAGAACTAATTTTTTGGGAATATAAACCTTTCCAGAAAACCAACTAATTAATTTATCCCACTTTAGCTTTATGCGAAAGAAAATAATCATTAGTTTAATTGTCATCATCACGGTTTTATTGCTCGCTAAGGATCATTTTTTAAAGATGGCCATTGGTCATTATTTTAATAAAAAGCTAGAGGTAGAATCTTCGATTGGTCAGCTGAAGCTTTCTTTTGATAGTTTGATTATCGAGGATGCTAAACTTTCCAATAAGGATTTCTTTATTCAATTACCGTACTTTAAGCTTTCATTTAACTTGTTAGAAATATTTAAAGTTAAAAAATTAAAAATTGCAACCCGAGAGGTTTCATTTAACGCTAATAATGAGAGTTTATTTTTTGAAGGTATTTTTAGTGGCAATTTTATTTTAAGGCTAGATCGAGGATCAATCAAAAAATTTAACGGCGAACTAATTAATGAAACCGGCGGAACGATCAGGATTGAAAAGGAAGACTCACTTAAAGCTCTTCGCGGCCACCTAGACCAAGCCTCTTATCAGACCTTAATTGATGGATTTAAGAACTATCACTATAGTCGTGGTCAGATAACGATGACTAAAAAAGCCGATTCACTTTTAATCGATTTTCAGTTTAGCTCAACTGAGGCTGGTGAAAGGAACCTTGTCGTTGACTTACATGATATTTTTCGTTGACAGGAGGTGTAAAACCCTATATATTGTTGTATAAAATATAGAGTTTTCTAATTTAAGAGGTGTTAAGTGTCAGACAAACCTTGTGAGAAAAAAACCCAGACAATCAAAAGAACCGCAACTAATCTTGTGGTCGGGATAATTTTTATAGTTTTAGGTTTGTTAGCTATTTTTTACTGGTGGCCAGAGTTGATTAGTTTAGTTAAGGCCGGCAGTGGCTTATTATTGATTACTGTCGGGGCAATCCTGATCATTATCGCAAAAACTTAAATTTTATTATGTTAAAAAAAATATTTATTACCGGTTTAACCGCAACTATTGCTTTAGTTATTACGGTTTATGTTGTCGTCGGTTTGTTTTATTTTCTTGATGGATTCTTAGGTAAGCCGATCAATGCTTTTGTTCATGATGCGATTGGTTTTACGATTCCTGGTTTAGGGATTGTTTTAGGTGTTTTAATTATCTTTTTTTTGGGATTAGCGATTCATCTTTTCCGAATGAAATTTTTTCGTTGGCTTTATAAGTGGCTGGTTGATTTATTTTTTAAGATACCTTTAGTGAGTAAGATTTACCTACCGGTTAAGCGGATAGTTGATTTTTTATTCTTTCCTCCGAGGAAGGATTTTAAAAGTGCGGTTTTAGTTGAATATCCCCGCAAAGGGATTTATTCTTTAGGATTTTTAACTAATGAAAATACGGTAGACTTTAAAGATCGAGGGAAAAGGAAGCTTTATAATGTTTTTATCCCTTCTTCGCCATCACCGCTTACCGGATTTACTATCATTTTAGAAGAGAAAGAAGTAAACTTCTTGAATATCAGCGTAGAGGAAGCTTTGCGTCTAGTTGTCTCAGGGGGGTTGCTTAATCCCTAATGATCAAAAAGAGTCTTTTTATCTTCGATGTTGACGGAACTTTGGTTGATTCTTATTGCGCTATTGCCAGAAGTTTGAATCTTACCCGGGGAGAGTTCGGGCTGTCTTCAGTCAGTATAACTAAAATTAAAAGAAGTGTTGGTGGGGGAGATGAGATTTTCATCAATAAGTTTTTTTCAAAAAATAAAGCCCAAAAAGCGTTAAGGATTTTTCGAAAACATCATAAAACAGATTTAGTTAAATTTGCCCAATTGATGCCTGACACCAAAAGAGTACTTTCTCAGTTAAGAAAAAATAAAAAGCAGCTTGCGGTAGCTTCAAATCGTCCTTATCGTTTTACTCGGATTTTGCTTGATCAACTTAAAATTGCTAAATATTTTGACGGGGTCTGGTGCGCTGATCAAGTAAAGGCGCTTAAACCGAACCCGAAAATATTAAATACGGTTTTGGAAAAATTTTCTCGTAAAGCAAAAGAAGCAGTTTATATCGGTGATATGGATATTGATCTAGAAACAGCCAAGAGAGCTAAAATTGATGCTGTTTTTGTTCGTGGCGGTTCAAGTACTTTAAGTCAAGTAAAGGGCTATCGGAAAAAGAAGGTTATCTCGGGACTAAAGAAAATCTTAGAGCTTTATAATTAATTTAAGTAATTCTATGTCTAAACAGTACTTACTTGATCCTGACGGAAGTTTTCACATAAAAGACTATAATCAGGCTTATCCTTTTTCTAACTTTCTGCCGGGCATCTCTGGAGCCTGGGGTATTCCGTTATGGGTTTTTTATGTAAATCGGGGTCAGGGAGTAGTTAGTTTTGGGATTAAGAATAAAGATCATTCTATCGCCGAATTTTTTCCGGCCAACAAAGCTTATTCTTTTGTCTCTTCCTTGGGGTTTCGTACTTTTATTAAATCTGGTTCTTCTTTCTATGAGCCGTTTGGAGTTCATTCAGCCCAAGGCAAGGCCCAGGATATGGTAATTAAGAGTGACTCCTTTAGAATTGAAGAGTCTAATCCTAAATTAGGCTTAAAAACATCGGTTCGTTATTTTACCCTTAGTAATACCCCGGTTGGCGGATTGGTGCGGGTGTTTACGATAAAAAATAGTTCGAAAAAAAATATCAGCTTGGATGTCCTTGATGGGCTAGCTCGAATTATTCCTTTTGGGACAACTCAAGGTTTTTTGAAAGAGATGTCTCGAACCCTTGAGGCCTGGATGCAGTCAAGCTATCAGCGCAAGCTAGCTATTTTCCGCCTGATCGTTGATCCCCGCGACGTAAGTCACACTAAATACATTGAAGGAGCAAATTTTAACTACTCTTTTTATGAGACCGCCGGCAAAAAAATCCATCCTAGAATAGTTGTCGATCCGGTTGAAGTATTTAATCATGAGACTTCACTTAATTTACCGGTAAACTTTTTAAGCAATAATTTTAAGGCTGTATCTGGGAAAGTAATCCGCGGTAAAACTCCCTGTGCTTTTAGTCATTTTAAATGGAAGCTGGCTCCGGGCCAGGAGAGAGTTCTTTATAGTATTTTTGGTTCAAGCCCTCAGCTAGATCCGATTAGGAAGTTCAGCCTTTCCTTGAGTGCAGCTTTTCTAAAAGCTAAGGAAAAGGAAAATGAGCAAATAGTTGAATCGATAAAACAGAAAGCCTTAACTGTATCAAATCTAAAGAGTTTTGACCATTACATTCAAAATAGCTACTTGGATAATGTTTTGCGTGGCGGCTATCCATATTGTGCAACTAAAAACAGCCAAGATAAGGCTAAGAGTATTTATTATATTTATTCACGAAAACATGGAGACCTAGAGCGTGATTATAATAATTTTCAGGTCTTGCCGACTAATTTTTCTGAGGGCGAAGCTAACTATCGGGATATAAATCAAAATCGTCGCAGCGACTTATTCTTTGAGCCGGCCCTATTAGATAAGAATTTGATTTATTTTCTTAATTTTATTAAGATTGACGGTTACAACCCTTTGCTGGTAAGGGGTGAGAAATTGCGTCTTAGTAAACTAGGCGCTAAAGATCTGACAGATAAATTTTCAATCAAAAGTATACGGGTATCACATCTTTTACTTCGCGGATTTTATTTGGGCGAGTTATTTTCCTTATTGGCTGAAGAAAAGATAAATTTAAAAAATAGAGATAAGTTTTTAGAAAGTCTACTCATTAAGGCCGAGCGTAAACCCCAAGGCGCTCACACTGAAGGTTATTGGATTGATCACTGGCATTATAATTTAGATTTGATCGAGAGCTTTTTGTATTTTTATCCTGATCGGATTAAAAGTTTGTCGTTGAAAAAAGAGTTTTCCTTTTGGGATGATGAATATCGGATCAGGCCGCGTAATCGGCGCTATGTTGTTCGCTCTGGTAAAGTCTACCAGGGAGAGAGTATTGAAGCGATTAAGGAAAAAAGAACCTTAGTCAGAAAGAGAAAAGATTATAAATACTTTTTAAGAACAAGCAAAGGGAAGGTTTACAAGACTAATCTAGTAACTAAGTTGCTTAGTATTATTTTAAATAAGTCGGCTACGCTTGATTCTCATGGTATTGGTATTGAGATGGAGGCTGATAAGCCGGGTTGGTGTGATTCACTCAACGGCCTTCCGGCTCTTTTTGGTTCTTCAATCTGTGAAACTTTAGCTCTGAAGCGGGCTGTTGAAATTCTATTAAAAATATCCAAAAGCCTAAGAACTGAAGGTACAAGTCAGGTAGCCTGTGCTTACGAACTAAGTTCTTTTTTAAAAAAGATTAAGGGTTTGCTTGATCTACCGCAAGGCAAAGCAAACTTTGACTATAAGTTTTGGGATAAGAGCAACTCAATCAAAGAAGACTTCCGGCAAAAGACCTTTTTTACTGTTAGCGGCCGGGAAGTTAAACTTTCCTTAGTGGTCCTAGAGGCATTTTTAAATAAATTGACTAAGAAGCTAGATAGGTCAATTGAGAAGGCTAAAGATAAAAAAACTGGATTAATTAGCACTTATTTTACTTATGAGGTTACCAAGTATAAACCGTGCAATAAGTATCATGTTTTTCCTTTAGCTTTTAATAAGAATCCTTTGCCTTTGTTTCTTGAGGGGGTAGTGCATCTCTTAAGGGATAAAGGTTTAAAGAGTATTTATCAGAAAGTAAAGAGTTCTGAACTTTTTGATAAGAACTTAAAGATGTATCGTTTGAATGCATCACTTAAAGATCAATCTTTAGAGGTTGGTAGAAGCCGGGCTTTTGCTCCGGGTTGGCTTGAGAATGAATCAATTTGGCTACATATGGAATATAAATATTTGCTAGAGTTATTAAAGAATGGGTTATACAAAGAATTTTTTAATGATTTTAAGAGTTGCGGAGTTTGCTTTTTTGATCCTAAAAAATACGGAAGAAGTACTCTTGAAAACTCTTCGTTTATAGTTTCAAGTAGTTATCCAGACAAAGATCTTTGGGCTAGAGGTTTCATTGCTCGCCTAAGCGGGGCAACTGCTGAAATACTAAATATTTGGGCTCTGCTTTGTTTGGGTGATAGGCCATTTTTTGTTAATCGTGAGAAGAAGCTCTGCTTTTCACCAAGGCCGATTTTAAGGGGTGAGTTTTTTACTACTAAGAAAGAAACAGTTAACCTTGCCGGTAAATTAGTGGTTTTCCCTAAGGATACTTTTAGCTTTAAGTTGTTTTCAAACACCTTGGTTACCTATCATAATCCCAACCGAAGAGATACCTTTGGCTCAAAAGCCAAAGTTAAGAAAATAGTGGTCAGCTTGGCTGGTCGGAAAGTCACTATTCTTTCAGAGGCTGTGCCCTTTTCTTTGAGTGAAGACATTCGCCGGGGCAAGGCCGACCAGATCGAGGTTCACCTTGAGACTTGAAATCATAACTCATTGATAAACAACATCTTATGTTAGGGGCAAATTTTTAAGAAAAGCCTTGACAATAGGGTTAATATTTGATAAAAGTTTTATAGGTTGTTTATTTGCAATATCTTACATCAGAAGGCTTTAAAAGATACCCTTTGATGTAGGTTAATGGTCTTTGACAGGGTGATCAATTGTTGAAGTTTTCTTATCCTTAATATGTGGCTATAACTAAATTAGGTTATACCGTCCGCGGCAGTCTTAAGCCAGGCGAAAAAGGAGGTGATGCAAAAAACTTAGAGCCGGAGATTGTCAAAAACAGTGGATGATATAACTATAGATTTGCCAATAACAAGGGTTGAAAACCTTGTAGTATAGATCATTAGATTTTTAAGAAAAAAGGAGGACGTGAATGAGTAGAAAGTTATTAATCGCTATTGCAGTTATGTCAGTGGCCTTAGTCGGCACTAGCTTTGCTGCTGTAGAGAATATCAAAGTAAGCGGAGATATCAATTCCCAGGCTGTTGCTAGAGATTTGGGTTTAGGCGGCGCTCCGGGATCACCAGATGGTGCTACTGATACTCTTAGAGCTGATGGCGAACATTTCTTGTTTTCGCAAGTAAGACTTCGCTTTGATGCTGACTTAACCGAAGGCGTGTCTGCAGTAGTAGCTTTGATTAATGAGAAATTATGGGGCACAGAGGATTCTTCGACTACTGATGATGTCGATTTAGATTTAGCCTATGTAACTCTAAAAGAGTTTATGTATGAACCTCTTACTTTAATTGTTGGTCGTCAAAACCTACGTTATGGTAATGGTTTGATAGTTGGCGATCCTGATACTAATCAGGTTGCTGCTAACAGCGTGGCTGCTTTTGGTGATTTATCAAAGAAGAAGTCATTTGATGCCATAAGAGCTATTTTAGATTTTTCTCCCTACACTATCGATGTAGTATATGCTGCCATTGATGAAAATACGCTTTACCAAAAAGATGGCGAAAATCTTTACGGTATTAATGTAGCTTACAGTTGGAACTCTTACAATGGTATCACTGAAGCCTATGCTTTTTATCGTGATAGCACTAACAATACTGAAGATATTGAAAATGAAGATGATGTATTGACATTGGGAGTTAGATCTCAAGCAGATGTAAATGATAATTTGACTTTAGGTCTAGAAGTTGCTCATCAGTCTGGTTCTTATCAAACTGGACTTACACAGACATCAAGTGCCACTGATTCCGTAAAAAGAGATGCTTGGGCAGTTCAAGCTATTAGTGAGTATAGATTCTTAAATGACTACAATTCAAAAGTAGGTTTAATCTATGCTTATTTAACTGGTGAAGGTCCAACAACTGGCGAAGATGGTGAACATAACGGTTGGAATCCAATGTATGAAGATCAAGCTATCGGTGAGTTAGCCAATCTCTTTCTTGCTAACACTGGTTTCCAGTATATTTGTGCTACTGGTTCAATGATGCCTAGAGAAGATTTAACCATCGGTGGATCTTATCTTTATGCTTATGCAACTGCACCTTTGGCCGCTACTTCTGGTTCTCAGAACTTAGCTACAATTACTGGTGCAGCAGGTGGTCCTATAGCTGGTAACGTTTACGATATCGAGCGTAACAATAGAGACCTAGCTCATGAAATTGATGTTTATGCTATTTTTGATTACACCGAAGATGTACAGATTAACATGAACACAGCATTTTTGTTACCAGGTGGAGCATTTGCCTGGCAAAATAATCAGCCTGCTTACTCTTTAAGAATTGGCATGAATGTAGACTTCTAAGTTAGAACAAATTAAGTTTGATAATAAACCCCACACCTAATTAGGTGTGGGGTTTTTCTTTTTAGTCAGGTATTCAAGCGGCCGCCTTATGGTGCTATTTTTTTAGATTGTTTACATTGCAATATTTATATGTTATTATATTTAGGGAGACTCATGAAGAAGATATTTTTTTTAATATTAATTGTTTTTATTGCTTTAGCTACTTATAGTAATTTGGTTTTTGCCCAAGATAGCCAAACTGCTAAAGAACTTGCCACTGAAGGACTGCTTAAAGAAAGAATCTCTGCCTTGTATGAAAAAGCAGTTTCTTTTTATAATCAAGATAAACTTAAAGAAGCTGACGAGTTATTGATTAATATTCTTAAGGTTGATCCTTTGCATGAGGGGGCAAGCCTGTATTTATATGAAAAGATTCCTGACCGTATAGCTAGCCGAAAAGCCCAAGAAAAAGATTTAAAAATACAAGAAGAACTTGCCCGTAAGAGACCGACAAAGGAAAACATTGATGCGTTATATAAAAAGACAGTTACCTTATATAAGAAGAATGATTTAAATAGAGCTAAGGAGTTTTTTGGTAAGGTTCTTGAGCTTGATCCAAATCATAAGGGGGCGAAACTTTATCTAGATAAAAAGATTCCCGATAGAATCGAAGCCGAAAAACAACAAGAAAAAGATCGTCTAAAGAATGCGAATAAAGAAAAAGTAGATTCTTTATATAAAAAAGCTAAAGTTTTTTATGATAATGGTCAACTAGATAGGGCTAGCGATATGTGCTATCAAATATTTGAGCTTGATCCTGACCATAAAGGGGCAAAGGTTTATTTGCGCGAGAAGATCCCTAATAAAATTGAGCTGGCTAAGCAGATTGAGGAGCGCAAAGCCACAGAGTCAGAGCAAGAAGCTGAGACAGAAAGAGAAAAGGCTTTAAAGGAAAAGATTAAGTCCCTTTATAAGCAGGGAGTTTCCTCATACAATAAAGATGAGCTAGGTTCGGCCAAGTATTTTTTTGGCCAGGTCCTTGAGCTTGATCCTGATAATTCAAATGCCAAGAAGTATCTCCAAGAGAAGATTCCAGATAAGATTGAATTATCGGCTCTTGAAGCAAAATATCGTTTAGAACTCCAAAAAGAGGAGGAAATTTCAGAAAGAGCTCGCCAAGAACAATTTGTTAAGGAAGAAGCTAGGATTGAGGAAACGACTAGAATTTATAAAGAGCAAATTGCTGAAGGTAAAGTCCAGACCATTAATGTCCAAGAGAGCGTAGAGGATATCCCAATAGACATTCCAATTGGCGATGAAAAAGATTTAACTGAGATTGAAAATGAGGCTAGTCAGGAGCAGTTTATTAAACAGGAAGCGATTGTTGAGGAGAAAACTAAGATTTATCAAGAGCAAATTGCTAATAGCGAGGTTTCAGTTCAAGAGGTTCAAGAAGAAGAAAAAAAGCCTATTGAAAATAAACCAGTTGCAGTTAATAGTGCGATCGAAGAAGAAATACCTATTGATAAATATGCATCGGTTGACAGTAGCCAATATGAGTATCTTGTAAGCACCGGCGATAGCTTAGAGATATCTTTATATGGTGAACCGGACATGAAACAGGTAACTAAAGTATCTGAGGAAGGGTTGATAACCTACCCTTTTTTGGGCTCAATTAAGGTGAAGGATCTTAACGCCAGAGAGATTGAGGAAAAGATTGCTGGTTTATTAGGCGAAGAATATTTTGTAGATCCACAGGTAACGGTTGTAATTAAGGTGCATGCTAAGTTTAATATTTTAGGAGAAGTGAGGCGACCGGGAAGTTATGAAATTAGCGGCCCAACGACCGTAATCGATGCTATCTCTGTAGCTGGAGGATTTACTGACATAGCCAATAAGAATGGTGTGAAAGTTGTTAGGAAGGATGGAGATCGAAACAAGGTTATTAAGGTTCCGGTACACCGTATTTTAAAAACCGGCGACAGCTCAAAGAATATCTACTTAAAGAAAGGGGATACGATCGTAGTCCCTGAATCTTTCTTCTAGCCTTCCGATTTTTAAAATACCTTATCAAATGAAAGAAGAAATTAATATTCCTTCGAAATTCACTACAAGAGTATTCTTTATGCAGCATATTGCTCCTTATAGCTATGTGAGAAAGTTTTCGGTGGATAAGTTAGTTCTAGACGCAGGCACGTCAACCGGTTATGGAGCCTTTTATTTATCACAAGTAGCTAAGTTATCTGTAGGTATGGATATTAATCCTGAAGCAATTTGCGAAGCACAGAAAAATTATTTTAGAGATAATTTGAAATATTTAACCGGTAATGTATTAGAGATGCAGTTTCCAAATGAGCATTTTGATATTATTATTTCATCACAGGTGGTTGAACATATCGAGCTGGACAAGTTAGATACTTATCTTTCGGAAATTTACCGAGTGCTAAAGAAGGATGGGATATTTTTTGTGAACACCTTAAATTTATTGCGAAATCTTAAAGGTCGGAGCATCGAAGATTATGATAAAAACCCTCATCACGTAAAAGAATTTAGGTCCGAAGAGCTCAGAGAGTTTCTTTTGAGACGCTTTCCTAGGGTTGAAATTTTAGGCTCCCGTAGAGGCTTACGTCACAATGTTTATCATCTTTTTAAGAAAAGCGGCATATTTAAAAATGCGCCGGACAGTCTTAATCCTCTTAAAAGATTTTATGAAAACAAAATCAGCGTAGATGATTTTAGGTATTCATCTTCCAATCTAGATAAGTCTATAGATTTACTGGGTGTGTGCAGAAAGTAGAATTTATAGCGTTATTTGTCTATCAGCCCCGTATCTTTAGAGTGCGGGGTTTTTATTTACAAATTAGAGGAATTACCTTATAATTAACTTTTAATATTAAGTCATTAAATAATCAAGGGGGCTAGATGAAAGATCAAAAATTTTCTCAAGAAGAAATTAAAGATGGTGCGCCGTTTGCAGCGCTTTCCTATGTGGGGATTCTTTGGATTTTAACTTTTATCCTAAAAAAAGATAATGCTTTTGCCAGATTTCATGCCCGTCAGGGAATAGTTATCTCAGTAGGACTTTTAGGCTCGTTGCCATTTTTGACAGTTCCGATTCTTGGTCGGATATTTGGGCTGTTATCGTTAATTTTAGTTGTCGCTTCTATCTATGGAGCAGTACTTTCACTTACTGGAAAGACCGATAAAATCTACCTGATAAGCGACATAGCCAAAAGGTTGGTGGTTTAAATGAAAAAGAAAGCTGTCTCTGAAAAAACAGCCCATTTGAATAAAGGAGCTAAGACAACCTTTGAAGATAATTTTATCAGTTCAGATACTTGGCGTATTTTTAGGATTATGAGTGAGTTTGTTGATGGCTTTGAAGGTCTGTCTCGAATTAAACGTGGGGTAACTCTATTTGGTTCCAAGTGTACTCCTAAAAAACATCCTTATTATAAATGCGCAGTTGATACGGCTTATCTTTTAGCAAAAAATAACTATAGCATCATTACTGGTGCTGGAGCCGGAATAATGGAGGCAGCTAATAAAGGTGCAGCTAAGGCCGGAGGAGTTTCAGTTGGTCTTAATATTCTTATTCCTCAGGAGCAGATGCCAAACCCTTACATAAACTATCTGATGGAGTTTAAGTATTTCTTTGTCCGTAAAGTTATGTTCACTAAATATTCTTATGCCTCAGTAGTTTTTCCCGGAGGTTTCGGAACTTTAGATGAACTTTTTGAAACCTTAAGCTTAATCCAAGCTCGAAGAATTGAGCCCATACCGCTTATTTTAGTTGATGAAGATTATTGGGGTGGTATGCTTAGCTGGATAAAAGAGCGTTTGTTAAAAGGCGGCGCAATCGACCGAAGAGATACTAAGTTATTTAAGGTAGTGAATACTCCTAAAGAGGTGCTTTCGTCGATAAAAGAGTTTTACCAAGGTAAAAGAGGCTGGAAATAAAAAAATGAAGGGATTTGTTCGTATTTGGAACGAAGTTGACCTTCAAGACATTGAAAAGAGCCTTATTGTGGTCGGTGATCTTAGTAGCGAGTGTTTTTGTTGCCACAAATTAGGAATTGAGTTAAAGAGCCGCAACTGTCCCGATTGTGGGGCATTTTTTAAGTATATGGGCTTTCGTCGGAAGGTCCAACCTAACTTCCTCAAACGGATCAAAGAAGAGCAACCAAGGCTAATTCTGATTGATTTTGACGACCTTAAGCGGGCTATCGGCAATCGTGATGCTCGCAAACTTCTTGATATCTGAAAAAATTTACAGTCACTCCTTAATCTGCTAATTTTTTAATATTTTTCATTCACAAACCCTAATTTTTGCGCTAAAATACTGTATAGCATAAGTTTAGTATAACTGCGATAACTGCGATAACTGTTAACAGGAGGAAAAATGAGTGGTGAAATTTTAACTGTTGGCGATGTCTGTGAATATTTGAAGATACCACGTTCAACCCTTTATAAGCTTTCTAAAGATAAGATTATCCCGGCTTTTAGGGTTGGTCGGCACTGGCGTTTTCAAAAGGAAAAGATTGAAGCCTGGTTGGAGGGGCAAACTAGCGAAAAGGTTAGTCGGCAATAATATGTGGTATTGGGTTTTTAAGCATATATTTTGGATTTTATTCACTGTCCTTTTTAGGCTTAAGGTAGAGGGTTTAGATAATTTACCGCAAAAGACAAATTTTATCTTAGCGGCTAATCATGCTAGTTTTTTAGACCCGCCTTGTATTATGGCTGGTATCCCAATGAGGGTTTATCCGATTGCCGCAAGACATCTTTATAAGGTAGGATTAGTTGGCTGGTTTTTAAGAAAAATAAATGCTTTTTCAGCCGGAGGATCATCAAGCCTGGCAGTTAAACTGTTAATGGAAGGCAAGAATGTTGGTTTATCTCCAGAAGGAAAAATCAGTCTTAATGGTCAACTTAATGAATTTAGAAGAGGGGTAGCTTTGTTAGCGGCAAAAACCGGTCGGCCGGTTGTTCCTTGCGCTATTTTTGGTGCTTACGAGGCTCTTCCTTATGAAGCTAAATTTCCTAAATTATTTTCACCAATTAAACTAAAGATAGGCAAACCAGTGTATCTTTTAAAGGAGTTTGATGATGAGATTGACCCTATCTATCTGCGCGAAGGTACTTTTAAGATTCAAAATACAATAAAGGAGTTACTTAATGAAGAATAAGGGTTTAGTAAAAATAATTGTTTCTCGGACCATACCAGCCGATATTCCTAGTATAGTTCGGGCCCTAAGCAAAGTTGAAGAATTCCCTGAATATATAGCGACAATTAAACAGGCCTCAATAATAGAAAAATCCCGTAACAAGATGAAAACGAAATGGCTTGTTCAGGTTGACCATGTCCCAATAAGTTGGATAGAGGAAGACACTTTAAATCTTATAAAAAATACGATTACTTTTAAAGCCGTCGAAGGGGATTTGCAAGAATTTAAGGGGGAGTGGAAGTTTCAGGCTAAGCCTGAAGGAACCTTGGTTACTGTGACTGCTTATTTAAGAATCGACATACCAGCGATAAAAGATTTCGTTAATACTTATGTAGAAAAGATGCTAGTTAAGAATTTTACGGCGATATTAAAAGGTATCGAGAAGCGTTTAATTTCAATAAGATATAAAGGCCAGGGAAAAGATGAGATTAAAAAGATAGCCGGATTTGGAATCATTGGCCATTTGTATAATTTTTATCATTTGGAAAAGTGCCTTAAGATGCTCAACCCTGACTTTAAGATGCCTTCACGAGAATTTTTGGGAAATCTGTTTAACGTTACTCCTTCGTTCAAGCTTTACGATATAGTAGACTTTAAGTCTAAATCCGGAGGTAGCGTTGATGGATGTTTCATTGTTGCCACTTTTATTCCTGATTTAATTGAAAAAGATATCTGGTCGATATTTTCGAAGGTGGTCCGGGCCTGTAAGATTGCTGAGAAACACGGGGTTGGTATAGTTACCTTAGGTGGCTTTACTTCGATTGTTGCCGAGCGGATTGGTCAGGCAATTAGTGAACAGGTTAACGTTCCGATTACCACTGGAAATACCTTTACTGCCGCAATGACCTTAGAAGGAGTTTATCGGGCGGTTAGAGCTTTAAATTTAGATATTGGTTCGTTAAAGGTAGCTATCGTTGGCGGGACCGGAGACATTGGAAGTGCTTGTGCTCGAGTTTTAGCTGATCAGGTCAAACAATTGTCTATAACTGGTAGGACCAAAGCTAATTTAAAACAGCTTAAACAAGAACTTAGCAAAAAGCATAAAGCCAGGATAGTTGCAACTACTAATAATAAAAAGGCAGTAAGTGATGCTGATGTAATTATTGCTGCAGCTAGTGCTACCGAGTCAATACTTTCGATAGATTGGTTTAAGCCAGGGGCGATAATTTGCGATGTCGGCTACCCAAAGAATATTTCTTATGCCCAGACCGAAAGAGATGATATTCTTATTTTTTCTGGAGGTCTAGCTCGGAGCCCTAGTTCAATTAAGCTTCCGATTGATTTAGGCTTACCGAACTCGGAAGTTATCTATGGTTGTTTTGCTGAGGCGATTATTTTGTCTTTAGAAAAGCGTTATGAAAACTACAGTTTTGGTCGGGGAAATATTACTCCTGAGAAAATTAAAGAAATAAAAGAGCTAGGAGAAAAACACGGCTTTGAAGTTTCCCGATTCTGGTGGGGTGACAGGCTGCTCGATCAAGCGGCTATCGACAGAATAAAAGAAAGAGTTAATCTTGGAAAAGAACAACTAATATAAGCTAAAGTTTATGAAAGTGCTAGTTACCGGAGCTGACGGGTTTTTAGGTTCAAATCTGATTAGGCATTTGCTTGTTGCCGGGCATAAGGTTAAGGCCTTGATCCACAGTGATAAGGATTACGATGCTTTAAGCGGGCTTAAGGTTGATAAGTTAAAAGGCGACGTCCTTAGTCCAAAGTCGATTGATAAGGCAATGGCTGGGATTGATGCTGTATTCCATCTAGCCTCTTTATATAAGTTTTATCCTTGGTGGCAGAAAAAGGCTGGTCAGATCTATAAAGTAAATGTTCAAGGCACAAGAAATGTTTTAAAAGCCGCCAAAAAAAACAATATCAAACGTTTTATTTTTACCAGCAGTATTGCTTCTTTAGGTAAACAGCTTGGTAAAAAACCGAGCGACGAAACAACCGTGCTTAATCTAAAAAGTAGAATTAGTCACTATGCCCGTTCAAAAGTATTAGCTGAAAATGAAGTTTTGAGTTTTGTCAGACAAGGCTTACCGGCAATAATTTTAAATCCAGCAGCTTTAATCGGTGAACGTGATTTTAAGCCAACCCCAACCGGTCAGATGATTATAGATTTTTTAAATCATAAGCTTCCGGTGACTTTTAATGGGATGATACCGTTGGCTGATGTTGATGATGTAGCTAGGGCTCACCTGGTAGCTCTTGATAGGGGTAGAGTCGGTGAGCGTTATATTCTTTGTAATAATCGGGCCTATCCTTTGAAGGAGTTATTTTATTTAGTTGAGCAAATATCCGGAGTTTCTGCTCCGCGGTTAAAGATACCTTATCCTTTGTTAATGAGTTTTCTTTATTTTGATGAGGTTTTTTCTTATTTTTTAAAGAAAAGACCGCTTTTATCGAGCTCGGCGGCAAGATTTTTCCGCCGGGCAACGGTATTTGATAATAGTAAGGCAGCCAGGGAGTTGAGTTATGCGACCACTCCGATTACTACTAGTTTAGAAAAGGCCGTTAACTGGTATAAGGAAAATAGCTATGTCCAATAATAACAATTATAAGCTATCAAATATTTATTGGCTTAGCTTGATCAAGTAGTTAAATAAGCAATATGTTAGATCTGATTTTTAATCCAGCTAATTATTATTGGAATCCTCATGCGGTTCTCTATCATTTAGTAGGAATTCTTACTTTGCTTGAGGGCATTTTTATTTTTAGTCAGAATCGTAAATCCTTAGTAAATTTAGCCTATGGCCTTAGTTGTTTATCAGTTGCTCTTTGGCTTACCGGAACCGGCATGGCTTTAAACAGTAAACTTGAACTAACTGCTTTAATTTGGACCAGGACTTATTTCTTTTTAGGAGTAATATTTAATACTCCTTCGATATACTTTTTTTCAGTTGCTTGGCAGAAATCGCTTTTTCCTCAAGAGGAAAACAAAAAAATAAAAATAGTAATTTTTAACTTTCTTTGCGGTTTGGGGTTCTATATTTTTTGTCTTAACTCTAATCTTTTTATCCAGGGTTTCTGGAATCATTCCTGGGGGTTTTACCCTAAGGCCGGCAGTCTTTATTTTATTTTTGTCGGTTGGGTTTATGCTTTGATGATGCTTATGTTGTTTAATTTCATCCAGGTTTACCGCAAGGGGGGTGATCCGGTTATAAAAAAACAAGCTAAATTAATGATTATTGCTTTTTCGATTGGCTACCTGGGCACAGCCGAGTTTTTGATGGACTATGGATTTACTCTTTATTTTTTAGCCTTTATTCCGGTGTTTATCTGTATTACTATTGTCGGTTACAGCGTTATTCGCTATCGGACTATGGATATTGAAACGGTAATCCATAAGACCGCTTTATGGATTTTTTCTTATTCGCTTATTGCGGCTCCGATATTTTTTCTCTATAACGGGCTGTCTGAGAAGATTGAGAGTTCTAACTTATTGTTGTTTATTTTTTGGACAGCTAGTTTTTTGGCGGTTACCGTTTATTTACGGTTAATTCAACCAAAAATTGATCATTTTTTCCAAAGACGTAAAGCTAATTTGGAAGACATTTCTAGTGAATTTACCAAAAATCTTGTCCATTTAAAGGGTCTTAATCAGCTAATCGAACGCATCAAAGAAACAATCACTAATGCTTTTTATCCGCAGAATATCGATATTTTAATCTATGGCCAGGATGATGAAAGATATCAAGATGAGCCATTTTTGCTTTGGTTGGTTAAGAATGACAAAATTGCCTATCGTGATTTTATTGAAATCGATCCGGCTTATTCAGCAATTCGTAGCGATGCCAGAAAATATTTCGACTCAGTAGCCGCAGCGGTAGTTGTTCCTTTAGTTTTAAATGAACGTCTTTTGGGGGTAATTAATTTAACCAGAAAATCAAACCTAAAACGCTACGCTGCCGTAGATTTTAATTTTTTACGTCTGCTGAAAAACCAGTCGGCAATTGCTATATCTAACTCTTTAGTTTATGAGAACATTGAAGAGCAGGTTAAAAGGCGGACTGAGGAGTTAGTTGAGGTGCAGAAGCAATTGATTCAGGCTGGAAAATTAGCTACTGTTGGTACTTTGGCTGGAGGAGTAGCTCATGAGATAAATAATCCTTTGGCGGCAATTTTAACTAATGCTCAGATGTTGCTTATGTCACCGGATGAGCTCAATGTTGAGGAGGCCCGTGAATCATTAGAGTTAATCGAAGAGGCGACCAAGCGTTGTCGAACCATCGTCAGAAAATTAATGACCTATGCTCGAAAACCAGTAGAATCAACAACAATTTCTAAAATAAACCTTATTGATGTTGTCAATAAGGTGAAAGCCTTCCTTGATTATCAGTTTAAGCAGGAAAATATTCAAATAGTTGTCGTTGCTGAAACTAGCAACTATCCGGTAGTCGGCAATCAGAATGAGTTAGAGCAGGTGGTAACCAATATAGTTTTAAATGCCAAGGATGCTACGAAGCGGGTTAAAAAAAGCGGCATTATAGATATATCGTTAATGAGCAATGATGGTTGGATAAGGCTGGATATCAAAGATCAAGGCTCTGGCATTTCAAAAGACCATGCTTTAAAGATTTTTGACCCCTTTTTTACTACTAAAGACGTAGGAAAGGGGTTAGGTTTGGGTCTTTCAATATCACAGTCGATCATTGAGAAGTATAAGGGTTCGATTTTTTTTCATTCTCAGGAAGGTGAGGGCACTATTTTTACCATAAATCTGCCTGAGGCCTGATAGGCTTGGTCTTTATGCGGTTTTAGTATATAATGTATAGATTATAGAAAAAGGTAATAAAATGAATGATTTTTGGGATGTAAATAAAATAAAGAAGGTTTTACCTAAAGACTATCCTTTTCTTTTTATCGATCGGGTAGTTGAGATTGATTTGGTTGAAAAAAGGATAAAAGGCCTAAAAAATATAACCGTTAATGAGCATTTCTTTTCAAACCACTTTCCTGGTAAACCAATTATACCAGGGGCAATTCTGGTTGAGGCAGCCTATCAGGCGAGTATTATTCTTTGTGTTGCTCTTGGTGAGGATAGCCAGTTTAAGATCGATTACTGTTTAGATAAGGTAGAGGCCAGTTTTTTTAGTAAGGTTAGAGCCGGAGATCAACTTATTTTAGAGGCCAAAGCCGAGAAACTAACAGCTAAAACAGCAGCAGTCAGAGTGGTTGTTTCAGTAAGTGACAATAAGTGTGCCGAGTTAACTGTTTTTTTAAAGCTAAATAAAGGGGGCTAAGATGGTTAAAAGAATTTTAATTATTGAAGATGAACAGATAATAACTAAAAGTTTACAGCGTTTGCTAAAAAAAGAAGGTTATCAGGTAGAGATTTCTAATAACGGGGCAGATGCTCTTGAGAAAATAAAGGCTGGAGAGTTTAATTTAATAGTCAGCGACATTAGAATGCCAGATATGGATGGCATTGAGACAATTAAAGCTATTCGAAAGTCTCTCACCGAGCAGGGCAAGCCTTTGATTCCTGAGATATTAATTACCGGTTATGCTGATGAGTCTAAATATCAGGAAGCTTTGGAGCTAAAAGTTGCCGATTACCTCTATAAACCTTTTGACATTAAAGATTTCCTAGAGGCAGTTAGGAGAAATATCAATGCTTAAAGGAAAAACTGCAATTATTAGCGGAGCCAGCCGTGGCATTGGCCGGGCTATTGCAATGAAATTAGCCACCGAAGGTGCAAATATATCTTTTAGTTATTTAAACAGCAAAGTTGCTGCTGATAAATTAGAAAATGAGATCAATTCGCTGGGTGTAAAAGCTAAGGGCTATCAATTAGATATAAAGGATTTTGACTCAGTAAGTAAGTGGGTCAGTGATACTAAGGAAAGTTTCGGTGGTTTAGACATCATAGTTAATAATGCCGGAATTATTATTGATAAAGCTCTGGCCTTGATGGAACACTCAGATTGGAAGAGTGTTTTAGATACTAATTTAGGCGGTTTATTTAACTTAACCCGGGCAGCAATTATAACTTTAATAAAACAAAGGTCCGGTCAAATTATTAACATTACTTCGGTAACCGGAATGGTCGGGATGGCTCGTCAGACGAATTATGCGGCAACTAAGGCCGGAATCATCGGCTTTACCAAGTCTTTGGCCAGAGAAGTTGGTTCTTATAATATAAGAGTTAATGCGATTGCTCCGGGCTTTATTGAAACTGATATGCTCAGCGGCCTAAAAGATAAATATCGAGAAGATGTCACTCAACAAATTCCTTTGCGGCGGTTTGGCAAGCCTGAAGAAGTCGCTGGTTTGGTAAGTTTTTTGGCTAGTGAAAAAGCAGACTATATTACCGGCCAGGTAATAGTTGTTGATGGCGGGATGACTTAATTTATGGATAAAACTGTTGTTGTAACTGGAGTCGGCGTACTTTCTCCAAACGGGATTGGCAAAGCTGCTTTTTGGCAGGCCTTAAAAGATGGTAAGTCGGGAATTAAGCCGATTACTATTTTTAATCCTGGTTTTTTTAAGAGTAAACAAGCCGGAGAGATATCTGATTTTAAGGCTGAGGAGTTTTTAGGGACAAAAGGACTTCAAAATACCGATCGAGCTACTAAATTAGTTTGTTCAGCCTCAAAGTTGGCCCTGGAGGATTCAGAGTTAAATATCACTGAGCGAAACACCGACAATATTGGAGTAGTTACCGGGACCACACTTTCATTATGGAATATTGCTGAATTGAGTCGGGAAATGGTTGAAGACGGCCCGCAATTTGTTACTGCCGGAATTTTTCCCGGAACTACCATAAATAGCGCATCGAGCCAGATATCAATTCGTCATAAGATTAAAGGTTTTAATACTACGATTTCAACCGGCTATACTGCGAGCCTAGATGCTCTTAAATATGCTACAAATTTCATTAAGCTTGGCCGAGCAAAGGCAGTTTTAGTCGCTGGAGTTGAAGGTTTAACTTTTGCCGGGTTTACTGGTTTTTATAAGATTGGTTTTTTAGCCGGCATAAAGGGGGAGGAAATATCCTGTCCTTTTGATAAAAGAAGGAATGGAATCGTTTTAGCTGAGGCAGCAGTAGTTTTAGTTGTTGAAGATGCTGAGCACGCTGAGGCCAGAGGAGCTAAGATTTATGCTGAGCTAGCTGCCATTGAGAATTCATTTGATGCTTTTCGGGCTGCTAAATATGAGCCTCAGGCTAGTGGTTTAAAAAGAACGATGCTTAAAGCTTTAAAGTCAGCTAAGCTGCATGGGGAAGATATTGATTATGTTTCTTCAGCGGCTAATTCAGTTCCTCAGCAGGATGCTTTAGAGACTATGGCAATAAAGGAAGTTTTTAATATTTATGCTGAGAAGACTCCGGTAAGCGCAATTAAGTCAATGGTTGGTGAGTCGGTGAGTGCCGGAGGAATCATGCAACTGACAGCCGCTTTAGGTTCCCTTGAAGAAGGGTTTATCCCGCCGACAATAAATTATCGAGAAAAAGATCCTGAATGTGACCTTGACTACGTAGTTAATCAGGCTAGATCGCAAGAAGTAAACAATATATTAGTGAATAATTTTGGTCCTGGCGGCAATAATGCCACGGTTGTCGTCAAAAAATACGGAGGTGTATAGTGGTACCCGAAGATTTAGGAAAACAAATTAAGGATATAGTCGCAAGAGTTATTGAAATTGAGCTTGATCAGGTTACTCCCGATGCTGACTTTATTAATGATTTGGGAGTAGATTCTTTGAAGGCAATTGAGATTACCGGAGCCATTGAGAAAGCCTTTCGGGTAGTTGTGCCGGAAGAAAAGATTCGTGATATTCGCACCCTTAACCAGGCGATCAGTTTAACTCAGCAGCTGCTCCAAGCAAAAGGATAAGATTGAAAATGACTTGGGATAAAGAAAAAGTAAAGTCTATTCTGCCGCAAAGAGAACCTTTTTTATTTATTGATGAGGTAATTGAGGTAGATGAAGGTAAAAGAATAGTTGCTAAGAAGTATCTTGATCCTAAAGCTGATTTTTTCAAGGGGCATTTTCCCGGTAATCCGGTTATGCCTGGGGTTTTAACTATTGAAGCTATGGCTCAGGCGGCAATATTAGTTTATTCAACCGCAAAACCAGAAATAGCCAAGAAGAGGCCAGATTATTATTTTGGTAGCGTTAAGGCAAAGTTTAAATTGCCAGTTTTTCCTAATGAAACATTAATTTTAGAGGCCGAAATTATTAAAGTTACTGATTTTGGCGGAGTAGTAGATACAATTGCCAGAGTAAAAGATAAAGTAGTAGCTCAAGCAAGCAGTACTTTTGGGGTGAAGTTGAGAGATGAATAACGATAGACGAGTAGTGGTAACTGGTATTGGGGTAATCTCAGCAGTTGGTAATGGCAAAGAGACTTTCTGGAAAGCAATCAAGGAGGGAAAGTCCGGAATAAGCGAAATTACTTCAATGGATACTTCAGTTTATAAGTGCCACTTAGGTGGTGAGGTGAAGGATTTTAATCCTGAAGAGTTTATTCCTAAGCGGAGAATAAAATTTCTTGGGAGATCTTCTCAACTAGCCATAGCTGCATCAAGTCTCGCTTTAAAAGATGCTAAGCTTGACTATAAAAGCACTGAAAGAAAGGAAATGGGGGTTATTGTTGGGACAACTACTGGCGAACGACCCTTGGAGGAGCTTTTAGCCTCTTGGGCTAAGGGTGGCTTTAAAGATGTTGACCGGGCAAAAGTATTTCAAGCCACAGTGAATAATATTTCGGCTAATGTTGGAATAGAGTTTAAGGCTCGAGGGGTAAATTATCTTATTCCTACGGCTTGCGCTGCCGGAAATTACGCAATCGGTTGTGGATTTGATTTAATTAGAAGTGGGGATTTAAACTTTGCTTTAGTTGGCGGAGCCGATGCTTTTTCTAAATTTGCTTTTACCGGGTTTCAAAGGATTTATGCTATGAGCCCTGACTTTATGCGTCCTTTTGATAAAAATAGAAGAGGGATGATGCAGGGGGAAGGTTCGGGAATGCTTCTCCTAGAGTCTTACAAATCAGCTAAGAAAAGAGGTGCTGATATCTATGCTGAGGTTTTAGGCTATGGCTTATCTTGTGATGCTTATCATGCGACAGCACCTGATCCAAAAGGAATAGCTAAAGTTATGGAGAAGGCCTTAGCTGAGACCGGCCTAACCTATAAAGATGTAGATTATATTTGTGCTCATGGAACCGGAACCGGTCCAAATGATAAGGCCGAGTGCATAGGTATTAAGGCGGTTTTTAAAGAACGCTCTAAAGAGATTATGGTTAGTTCAATAAAATCTATGCTTGGTCATGCTATGGGGGCAGCTTCGGCAATTGAAGCAGCTGCTTGTTGCCTAGCGGTCAAAGATGATATCGCGCCGCCAACCATAAACTATGAGACCCCTGATCCTGATTGTGACATAGATTGTGTCCCGAATAAAGCCAGAAAGGCAAAGATTAATGTAGCCCTTAATAATGGTTTTGCTTTTGGCGGTAACAATGCCTGCGTGGTTATTAAAAAAATAGAAGATGCCTAATAAATATGACGTTATAGTTATTGGCGCTGGGATCGGCGGATTAACTGCTGCTGCCATACTAGCCAGAAATGGCAAAAAGGTGTTGGTTTTGGAGAAGAATCCTATAGCCGGAGGTTATGCGGTTAATTTTAAGAGGGGTGAGTTTGAGTTTGATGCTTCTTTACATTTGCTAAACGGGTTTTTTCCTGGAAAACCAACTTATCACTTTTTGCAATTAGCCGGAATTGATAATAAAGTAACTTTTTTAAAACCCGAATATCTTTATCGTTCAGTTTTTCCGGATTACGATATCAGAGTGCCACAATGTGACCCTAAAGCCTATATTAATATTTTAGCTAAATATTTTCCTAAAGATAAGCCCAAGCTTGAAGAATTATTTAGTTTGATGTATCGTATATTTTGTCGAATTCAAGATATCGAAGGTGACAAAATATCACCGGCTGAGTTAACTGGTTATATCGGTAAGACCCATCAAGATGTTTTAGATGAATTCAAAATTAGTAATCAGCTGGCCGCTTTAATATCACAAGTTTGGCCTTTTATTGGTACCCCGCCGTCTCAGCTTCCTTTTTTAGTTTTTTTGTCATCTTTCAGTGATTTTATTTACAATGGTGGATATTATCCGAAAGGCGGCGGCCAAGCAATTTCAGATGCTTTGGTTGATGTAATTTGTGAGAACCAAGGAGAAGTTATTTTCAAAGAAAAGGTTAGCAAAATTCTTATCGAAGGTAATTCAGCGTATGGTTTAGTGGACCAATTCGGTAATGAGTTTTTTGCCAAAGAAATAATTTCAAACATTGATGCTAATTTTCTTTTCGGTGAGTTGATTGAAAATAAATATTTGCCTAGTGATTTTTTAGATAAAGTTTCTCGTTTTAAGCCATCAATTTCGGCTTTCCAGGTTTACTTAGGTTTAGATATCGAAGCAGGCAAACTCGCTATAAACGACTATACTATATTTTCTAATCCTGACTATGACTTATCTAAACAATATCAAGAATCTTTGGTTAATAATGTTGAGGTGGTTCCTATAGAAATAAGTTTTCATAACTCTCTGTTTGATTCTGGCTTTCCTAAATCAAGCACTTTGAGTATAGTTTCTTTGGCCGGCTATGATTTTTGGCAAAATCTATCAAAACAAGAATATGCGGTAAAAAAGAAAAAATTGGCCGATATTTTAATTAAGCGAGCTGAAGACTTTATTCCTGGTTTATCGGGAAGGATTAAATTGATTAATATAGCTACGCCAATTACTATGGAGCGTTATACCGGGAATTCAGCTGGTGCTATTTATGGTTGGAGCCAAACTATGGATCAATATGGTTCAAAGAGGATGCGGCAGAATACACCAATTGATAATCTTTTTCTTGTTGGAGCCTGGACTAGACCAGCAGGAGGAGTTTCTGGGGCAATGCAATCCGGAGCAATGGTATCGAAAAAAATCCTAATTAATGCAGCTAATGTCAAAAAATAAAAGAATTGTTGTTACTGGATTGGGTCCTTTGTCAGCCATTGGTATGGGCAAGGAGGCTTTATGGAAGTCTGTTTTAGCAGAAAAGACGGGATTGACTTTAGAAAAATACAGTATCAATGGTCAGGAATTGGGTGACTATTATGCCCATCGGATCAAAGATTTTGATATTAACGATTTTAATATTGATAAAAATATTTTGGAAGATATTAAGGCTTGGAAAGAGCAAGCTAATCCCATCGATCTTTTTTATCTTTTGGCTGTAGTTAAGTTAGCTCTGAGTGATTCCAAAATAAACTATACTAATAGAGCTGAAACAGAAAGATTAGGGTTGATAGTAACGCATGAGAATCCTGGCCTAGACCAATTCTATGAAGAAGTCATAAACGAGTCTTATGATTTTCTAGTAAAGGGTAATAATAGTGTAATTTCTCGGAAGGATTATTTTCAAGAATTTTATCGAAAATTCGCCAAACGCGGTTACGAACTCCAGACTTTTATGCCGCTTTTTCATTTAGCTAAAGTTTTTAATATCCATAATTACTCTATATTCTTATGCAATGCTTGTGCTTCGGGTTTATTTGCCGTCGAGGCAGCCGCTGATATTATTAAAAGTGGTAAATGTAACACAGTTGTGGTTGCCGGGTCAGATTGTACCAGTATTTTTAAATATCTTTGGTTCAAAGGATTAGATATGTATGCTGAAGATGGTAAGATAAAGCCCTTTGCTAAAAATAGGAATGGTTTTGTTACTGGCGATGGTGGAGCTGGCATCGTATTAGAAGATTTATATAGCGCGTTAGAAAGAGGCGCTCATATTTATGCTGAATATTTAGGAGGAGGATTTCATTTAGAGGGTTGGAAAGTTGCTATGCCGGAGATAAACGGTGATTCATACAAAAAAGCTATCATGCAATCTTTGCAAAGAAGTGATGTTCCAAAAGAGGCAATCGATTTACTTGTACCTCATGGCGTGGGAACTACGGCTGCCGATTATTATGAGGCAAAGGCTATTACGAGTATATTTGGTAAAAATTGTAAAAAACCTTTAATGGCAGCTTTGAAGCCTTATATCGGCCATAATTTGGGAAGCACAGCCCTATTGGAATTAGCAATTTCAATATTAGCTTTAGAGAATAATTATTTACCAAAAACACTCAATCTTACCGAAGTTGATCCAAAATTAGGAGTTAATTTAGTGACTACTTCTAAAGCTTATGATATGCGAACATTGATGAAGACAGCTTGTGGATTTGCCGGTTACAATGGTTCAGTTATTCTAAAAAAATATACTAAATGATAGTTTTTAATCTTTTTACAATTTCAGGCTTACTAACTGGAATTACTTGCTCTTTCTTGGCGGTTATTTTACTTATTTTTGGTCGGGTAAAAGAAGTTAAGCTGACTCGTTTATGGATGATTTTCAACACTGTTGTTGCTCTTTGGGATTTTAGTTTATTTTTTATTGGTCAAGCGACAAATAGTTTAGTTGCTTTTGATCGGTGGAGGCTAGCTCATGTACCGGGCTTACTTATAGCCCCGCTTTTTTTACATGTTATTTATGTGTTTTGTGGTATTCAGCGACGTAAGTTTTTGGTTTTTTCCTATTTAGCCGCATTAACCTATATAGTTTTAGACTCTTTTAATTTATTAAGCTATACGACCCAATTAATTTTTGGGGCGTTTTACTATATTAAACCGATTGGTCCGCAATACACTGCATTTGCTACTCTTTGGCTTTATATCATTGCACACTCTTTGTTTGTTTTGTTTCGTTTCTATAGAACTGCTTCTGGCCATAAGAAAAACCAAGCTTTATATTTTTTAATTGTAATGCTAGTTGGATTTAGCGGGGGATCAACCCATTTTATTACCGCAATCGCTTTTTCTAAAGGTATTCAAATATATCCTTTTGGGCAATTAGGTGTAGCTTTGTATTGTATAGTAGCTACTTACGCTATCCTTAAATACCGCCTTATGGATGTTAGAATATTTGTTTCCCGGGCCGCGGCTTTTCTCATTAGTTATCCTTTCTTTTTGAGTATTCCTTTTATTTTTGCTTATAGGACGCAAGTAGAGCTTCATTCTTTGATGGGTGCTAATTGGTGGCTTGTGCCGGCTGGTTTAATTATCTTTTTTTCCAGTTTATCACCGATAGCCTATAGCCAATTAAAAATTAGGATGGAGGAAAAGCTTCTGGCGGATCAGAAGCGTTACCAAAAATTACTACTTCAGGCAGCAAGTGGTATGGCTACTGAGCATAATTTGAATAAACTTTCAAAACTCATTGTTTATATTGTTAAGCGGGCGGTAAAGGTAGAATTTGCGACTATTTTTATCGATGATAAAAATGATGGGGTTTACCGGATGAAAGCTTTTCGGGATACACAACGGGAAGCGCCATTTGCAAATGTGACCTTTCTTTATGAGCACTCTTTTATTAGATATCTAGCTAAGCATAGCGAACCTTGCATTTATGAAGAGTTACCAGAAGAGATTAGGGCTTCTTTGGGGGCATTTTCTAGCGCAGCTTTAGTTATACCTTCAGCTGTTCAAGATGAGCTTTTAGGTTTTGTTATTCTAGGGGCAAAGCTTAATAAACAACCCTATAGTGATGACGATGTAAATGTTTTTAAGATTCTTTCGCATCAAGCAGCCTTGGCTATTGAGAATAGTTTATTTCTAGAGGAAACTAAACAGGCACAGGAGAAGATATTTGCTGCCGAGAAGCTAGCTTCAATCGGTGGCATGGCTGACGGAGTGGCCCATCAGATTAAAAATCGTCTTAATCAATTTTCAGTAGCTAGTGGTGAGTTAAAGTATGAAATAAAAGATTATTTAGCCAAGCATCCGGCGATTACTAAAAATAATAAGGATTTGAAGAAAACCCTTAAATATCTTACTGAAATAGCCGACTCTCTCATAAATAATGTAAAGCGTACTGATGGGATAGTTAAGGGAATCCTTAACTTTGCCCGAGTGGAAGAGACCAGCACTTTTTTCTCTCAGTTTTCTTTAAAAGAGGTAATTGATTTGTCTGCCGAACTATTAAAGATAAAACATGAGATTTTCGAAGCTCCTTTGGATATTAAGCTAGGTTCTTCAGATACTGTTTATGGTATAAAATCTCAAATTACCGAGGCGGTTTATAACTTATTAGATAATGCTTATGAAGCTACTCAGGAGAAGAGAGCTCTCATGACCAAAGAAGGTAGGGATGGTTTTAATCCTCTAATTAAGATTAAGTTAACTCATAAGGCAGGCGTAAATTTGCTTGAAATTTCCGACAATGGTATTGGGATGAGAGATGAAGATAAAGCGAAAGTGTTTGCACCCTTTTTTACTACCAAATCGTCTTATAAATCAGGAACTGGAATCGGGGTGTATGTTGTTAAGCGTATGATTGAAGAGAATCATAAGGGCAAGGTTCACTTTAGTTCCACTTACATGGAGGGAACTAAATTTTTTGTAGAATTGCCAAAAAAATGATAAGATAAATGGTATATCCCTCGCGCCTAAATATTCGAAAAATTTCTACGATATTTTTCGAAGGCGCTTCGGGATCAATTCTAATGAGACTGTAATTTTTCTCAATCAATGAGAAAAATTACATAGTCGAATTATCATTGAGGAGGTACAATATGAATAAAGTTTTAATAGTTGATGATGAAGTCGAAATTACCGAGTTTCTATGCAATTTTTTGAATCGTTTTGATATAGTTAATGAAAGAGCTTCTGATGCCAAAACTGCTTTAGATAAGTTTAACAAATTAAAGCCTAACTGGGTTTTATTGGACATAAAGATGCCGGGCATGGATGGGTTTGAGTTGTTGGCAGAGTTTAAAAAAATAAACTCAAACATAAAGGCAATGATGATTACTGGAAAAGATGACAAGGAATCGCAAGATCGCGCTAAAAAGTTAGGAGCCCTAGATTACATTTTTAAGCCTTTGGATTTAGATGAATTACATCAGAAAATTAAAACTCATATTCTTAAAAAATAATTTAGAATAAGATGCCGAAAAAAAAGAAACCTGACTATGGAAAAGGCTTAGAACAAGCTGCTAAGCAGATGATTCTAATCCGCCGGGTGGATACTCTGATTAAGCTCATTTTACGAAGCATTATCAAAAATATAAAAGTTGAGCATGCTGGCCTTCTTTTGTATGATAAGTCAAAAGATGCTTATATAGTTACTGTTTCTAGGGGGAAGGGCGGAATAAAGATACCGGCCGGCCTTACTAAGATAAGCAAAGGTAATGCATTGGTCAGATACTTTACTGATAAAAAACTAAGAATTTTTGGTGAGCAACCCCTTATTTTGGAAAAAATAAGTGCTTATCTTAATTCTGAAAGGCCTAAAGGTACTAAAAATTTAAGAATTTTTTTAAGGGACGTAATCTTTCAGCTCTCACTTTATAATGCTAGAGCTTGCATTGCCGGGTTTTTTAGAGAAGAGTTAATATTTATTCTTTTTTTAGGTCGAAAGATTAATCTCAAACGATTTAATCAAGACGAGTTAGGATTTTTATCAGTTTTAAGTTCAGATGCAGTAATGGCTATTCAGAATGCCTGGTACTTTCAGGATTTAGATAAACAGCTTCACAAAAACAAGAATTTATTTTTACAGACTGTTATGGCTTTAGCCACAGCGATTGAAGCTAAGGATAAATATACTTCCGGTCATACCGAGCGGGTATCGCACTACTCTTTGCTTATAGCTCAAGAGATAAAAGCAGTGCGCAGTAATGCCCAAAAAGATTGGGATAGATTTTCAGAGGATTTGAGAATAGCCTCATTACTTCACGATATTGGTAAAATTGGCCTTCGCGAAGGAGTACTCAATAAGGAAGGTATTTTAACTGACGAGGAAAGAAGCGAGATGCAACGGCATCCTTTAGTTGGGTCGTCAATATTGAATCAAGTTGATGAATTTCAAGATCCTATTTTGGGGGTGAAGTATCATCATGAGCGATACGATGGCAAGGGCTATCCTGAGGGTTTAAAGGGAAACAAAATACCTTTGATAGCTCAGATAATTGCCGTTGCTGATACTTATGACGCTATGACTTCCGATCGTCCTTACAGAAGAGGGATGTCTAAGAAGCAGGCTATACAGGAGATTCGCAAGAACAAGGCTAAGCAATTTTCTCCTTTGGTGGTCGATGCTTTTTTAAAACTTTACAAAGAGGGAAAGATATAGTTTCGTTGTATAGATTAGTTTTTATTCATCCCGCTTATTAAAGTGGGATATTTTTTTCGGAGAGGTCGCATAGCCCGGTCGAGTGCGCGTGTTTGGAGTACACGTAGGCCCTTTGGGTCTCCAGGGTTCGAATCCCTGCCTCTCCGCCATTTTTGAGAGCGGGCAATTTTGGCAACTATACTGAACGGCTCGGACCAATAAAATGAAAGGTTTTTGTCTTTCAAAGTATGGTTCGAGCCGTTTGTTTTTAAAAAATCCCTTTTTTGCGACAGGTTTCCTTGCCAAGCGACAGAACCGGCTAAATTGCAAGAGGTAATGAAGTTTTTAGAGAGTTCGAGCCAGCCGCCGCTTTGTTTCTCTATCTCGCCAAGCCTTTCCTGTAAATCTTTCTTTTCATTGAGCAATTTAGCCTTCTTATGCTGATATTCTTCCTGCGATATATCACGCTCAACATATAAATCAATAAGCCTTTCTATTTTGCCGTCAATTGAGCTAAGTTTATCTTGTAATTGGCGAGATAGAGAAAAAGAGGCTTTGCGATTAATCTCGGCTAATTCATCAAGGCGGTTAAAAATAACATCTTTACCATTATCAGGGATAAACACCTGCATTAAGGCTTTATTAACTTGCTCAAGCAAAGCCTCTTCTCGAAGAAACTTTTGCGAACAACGCCTGATTTTCTTGGTACAACGATAATAAATATGGCCTTTTTGCATTTCAGCGGTAATTGAGCCACCGCACTCACTGCATTTAATAAAGCCTCGAAAGGCAAATTTAACTTGGTTACGCTGTTGCGGCCGAGTTTTTCGGGATAATACCTCTTGGCACCTATCAAAAAGTTTCTTCGAGATGAGCGGCGGATGGCTGCCTTCATACATTTCGCCTTTAAACCTGATAACCCCATAGTAAAAAGGATTTTGCAACAGCCTTGCAAGTTTACTCTTATGGACAGGCTTGCCCTTTCTGCCGATTAAACCCCAGGTTTTAACCTCCTGCATAAGCTCATAAAGTGAAAAGTTACCCGTGGCGTAAACTTCAAAAATTTTCTTAATATATGGAGAACGTTCAGCATCAGGAATAATAACTCTGGTTTTACGGTCATTAACATAACCTAAAGGAGCATAAATAGGCCATACGCCACGGCGTAGCTTTTCACGCATACCACGCCTAATATTCTCGGAAAGATTATCTATATAATACTTAGATTGTCCAAAAGCGATAGAGAGCATAAACTTACCTTGAGCAGTGTTATCAAAGCGGTAAGTAGGAAAACGTAAGTCTTTTATAACCCCTAAATCAACCAAATAGATAATCTTACCACCATCAAGAGAGTTTCGGGCAAGCCTGTCCGGATGCCATGCCAAAATACCATCGGCATTACCACTTTCTAACTGCTGCAAAACAAACTCGAAGATAGGCCGTCCGGGACACTTGGCTGATTTGGCTTCCGAAAATTCATCAACCACAAAGAGGGATTCTTTCTTGGCATATTCGCGCAACTCGTTTATTTGGGACTCAATACTAAGGACCTGCCTATCTTCGGCATCAGTAGATTTCCTGGCATATAAAAGATATTTTGGCATGGCTTAAACCTCCCTCTAAGGTTCTGTCGCTTGGCAAAGATGATTTCAGAGATTCTAAGCAAATCTCAGAAATTAGATTAGCGACACCGCAGGTGGAGCAAAGGAAACCTGGAAGCAAAAAAGTTGATTTTTTGTTGCCAAAATTGCCCGCTCTCAAAAATGGCGGTGTATAGGGGACGCAGTCCGAACCTTTTATGCAGCCGAAGGTGGTATTTAATGCCTATGAATTCGGCTGCTGTCTCCCTTATCGGCCCACGTGGGCCGATAAGGCATCCCTGCGGCCTCTCCCTCGCAAAAATCTATATATTTTTAATGCGGCGGCGGAAAATTTTTTTATTTTTTGTAAATAAGGAGTTTTTGCTCGGGTTCGGCCGCACCCCTTGCCACCTTTGTTAACATTGCGTATTTAATTATATGATATGGTGTTGATTAAGGCAAGTCATTTCCATCTTGGCAGGGTTTTCCTTATTCTGGTAGCCAGTGGCAAGGGGGCAGCCTCATCGTGGTGAAAGCCTGGCGTGGTTGGCGGTCTGTTCCGCCCCGCCTATACGGCGTGGCTTGGTGGTTATTGGAAAGTCTTCCTCAAACGCCTGCCTTCCGGCAGGCTTAGGCTTTCAGCCTAAAAATAAGAAAAGCCTGCTCTTCAGGCAGGCGCTTTCGTCAGTCTTTTATTCCGCAGTAGCGGAATAAAAAATATACGACACAATCAATAAAAGATTTAAAAAAGTAAAATAAAAATAGGTAGGCTTAATTCGAATTATGCTAATCCGTAATAATATATCTCTTGGCAAGGCTCTATCTCTTCCGTCTCTTCCTTTATTCTAGCATAAGGAAGGGAATTCTCATCTATTGGGGCATATTTACCTTCTTTAGTAAGGCAAAGAAACTCAATTAATTCCTTCTCTTTTTCATCTTTTTTAGCATATCTTTCCTTATTTCTCATAATCTCACCGCCCGAATTATACCACATCTTATAGACTTATTCAAGTAAACTTACTCAAGTACCTTTTTGCCGATTTTTACCTCTAAATCATTCCTTATCCCACTCATATTTATTTCATAACCACAACTACATTTAAGTTTATTATCTTTCGGAAATGGGATACAACCTTTCTTCTTATAATCTTCATCAATCTTGGGATTGTGTGTGAACTTAGCATATATTTTATGCACTTTACCACATTTAGGACACTTAGTATTTATTTCAACAACATCAGGTAATTTAGGCAAACTAGGTATTTTTAGTGGGGCGCTCATTGCGACAGCTTGTTTAAGCAACTTATCATCTTGAGTAGCAAAAATTTTATATGTAGAACTCGTAGTAAACAACAATCTGCAAACCGTCTGAATTCTGCAGACAATATCTTTTAACACAGGATCATCATCTACTCTAGTTATCTTTAGCTTTATGCTTTCAAGATCGTCTATCTTTATTGATCTACCATGTGAACGCCATTTACCATGATTTATTAACTCATCTACTATTTCTTTTGCTCTCTGCGCCTTCATTTCTTCTGTTACTTGAATCTTGTTGGTTTCTGTTTCTTTCCAATTTCTGAATTTATATTTTTTAAGCCACTCAACCACTAAATCTTCAGCAAACTTAAGTGAGTGATAGACTCCTTTTAACTCACCAGGGCTTATTTGAGCTACCATAATGGCATCAAAAGGATTAAGTTTCCCTTTATTTTCGGCTTCCTTCTGTTTCTCATTTACCCACTCAATATAATCAAAAGCCGACATAGCACTTCTGCCGATTTTCATTTGGGCATCTATTGGCCCTAAACTACCTGTTTTAGTCATAAGAATTTCATCTCCGGACAAAACCATTATAGTACCAGCGCTCTTTGCTTCACCTGAAACAACAAAAGACACCCCGTCAAAATGAGACCGTAAGTAATTTACTATTTCCTCAGCAGCCTCACCACTCCCACCAGGTGTTTCTAAATAAATATCAATCTTAGACGAATTTTCCTTATTTCGTAATACATCAGCTATCATATAATAATCTTCTTGAGAAAGAGCTATATCAGGAATTGGTTTACCGATAGCGCTTGCAAATACTAATAAAAAGGAATCTCGCTTTTTATTATATTTAGATATTAAAGCCATCAATTCTTTCTCTAATTCTTGCGCGCTTAACCTTTTGTTTATATATTCGGTCATTAAACTCATGAAATATCTCCTTAAAAACAATTATGTTTTTATACCTTTCAAATTCCCATTGGAGACTTATTTTATCGCAACTTTACTTTTTTTCAACATAAGATTTATACTAAAAATGAGCCCCCACTCTTACAGGTGGGGAACTCCCACAAGCTTAGATATATATCTTTGTTATAAAAAAGTCTCTACTCATCAGACAGGCGTCTTCGTCAACCTTATATTCCGCAGCAGCGGAATATTCCTATATATACCCCGCCCATTAATGACGGTATTAATTATGCTTTGCATTCATATTTGTAATTATTCAAATTCAAGTCTCACAGAAGCTTTATCACATTTTTTATCACATTTATAACAATTACAATTAGAAGTGTACCACTCAATATTTTTTCGTTCTCCAGGTTTTAATGGCTCACTTCCGATAGCGTATGTATAATCAGTATTAACTACTTTACCATATTCATTTTTATAGGTAATATGAAATTTAACATTTGTTACTGGTATTTGCGAACCATTATAAATTGTAGCCTTGCCTTCTACGCTATTTGAGTAACTTGAACCAAACGACCAATCTTCAATTATAACTTTCTGTTTCGCTTCTTCAAGTAACTCATGTTTTTCCATATCAGACTTTGAATCATCAGATATATTGTTAAGTTTGGCGTCCGCTACAAACCCATAACTGTCAGAAATCTGCCACTCTGAAAATTTTTTTCTGACGATAAAAATAGGCTTCCGTTCGAGCTTCATTCCAAAGGCGTTAATTGTCGAGCCATAAACTTGAATCCAATATTTATCCTTTTCTTTTTTTAATGTTTTTAATTTCCATTTCTCAATTTTAAAATAAGAATATTTTCCCACTAAAAATAGATTTATAGAATAACTCGTATCAAAATATTTTGAAATTTGTTCTAAATCTTGTTCATTTAAATATTTTAAAGCAAGATTGACAGTCTTTTCTCCATTATTACTAAAGAGACTATCAATTCCTATTTTTATTGTTTCCCTATTAAAATACCCTAATAATATAACAGCTAGTAAGAGAATAAAAATAACGATATGTTTAGCGCTTACATTAATTGTCATTAAATCACTCCTACATTTCTACATTTAATTATAATCTATTTAACTTTCTAATAACTAACTTTCTATTTTTTATAATTCCAGTCCGTCATTTTATCACTTATGTATTGCTTTAGCTTTTGGTCAAAAATAATCATCATTTTAGCTTTTGAGTTTTCAGCTAAATCGGCGATTTCTTGAAAAATATTATCAATATCTGAGTTTACTTCTTCAATAATATTCTTGATCTTTTCGCTGTTGTAGCCTAGATTCATAAGGAATGAGTGCAATAAATTCTCTGTTTCGCTTTTGACAAAATCAGGCCTTTCATCTAACCAGCCTTATTCAAATATATTAAACCATCTTTCCGAAATATCCATTTGCTCTCTCATATTATCATCTTTTCATGCTAACATTTTATATTGCCTTACAGGTTATTCCAAACAGTTTTTTAGTTTGTTTACGCCTACCTGCGCTTTACAGAAAGGACATATTATGCAATTTTTGTCGCTATTGAACAGCTTCTTTAAATTCTCTCGGGCAATCATTTCTTCACAATAAGGGCATTTAAGAAATTCGGAATCCATGAAACCAAAAAACCCGCCAATGAATTTAGGGTCAATAAAACTCATTGAGTATGGATGCTCTTTTTATTCTTTATCCAGTCAGATGGAATTTTCCCATAGAGCCTATATATTTCAAGAATTAATCCTTGAACTGTTTCTAAAACACAATATACCGCCCGTGATTCGGGCCATCCCATAATAGGTTTAGTGTCATCTGATACGTTCAAATGAACAAGGGCATTTCGTATATTTCTAGCTTCTTTGAAGTCGTTCATTAGATTTCTACTTATATTTTTACCATTACAAATTTTTGGAATCCACCTTTGCAATTTTTTTCCCAATGAAACAAATCTTTCTTTTCTTTCTCCTGTAAGGAATTCCTGCTTTTGTTTTGGCAAAACTTCATTATTTGATACGTATTCTTGAGCAAATTCATTTATAATAGCTTCCAATGCTGTAAAAGCAAAAAGAATAGAAGCAGCCGAAAATCTTCTATATTTTAACCTGCCATCTTCTGGTTTAATTTCTTCCGTTCCAAGTGCAGGCATCCCTTGAAATTCTTCATTCATTCTTTCTGCAAAATATTTAGCGTCATTTAAAAATAATTCGTGCCAATAGTTCCACATTATTTTAGTCGATACGGGTCATTACAAATTTAGTAAAAATAACGCTAAAGCGTAGTATTAAACCTAGAATCCACCCAGAAATTCCATTTCATTTAAAAACCATATTATTTGTTAAGTTTTATTACGCAATTTTGATAATTAGCTAACCATCTATTCAATCAGTTTACGCCAAATCACAAATAAGTGCTAATTAACTTTGACAATTCACCCCTATCTATTAACTTTATATTATTAGAACTCGCCAACTTTATAGCCGAACGAGTAAACTCATTCGTTGTAATTACCATACCTTTATCTGCTTTGTAATGCTTAATTGCCGCAACAACTTCCTGCACTCCTCTATTAGTTACTTTATTATTATATCGTTTTGCCTGCACTACGATTTTTTCTCCGAATTTTTCAACAACTAAATCTGCCCCTTGATCGCCAGACAACTTTGTATTTTCTACCTTATATCCCATTTTTTTAAAAAGTATATTTAGAAAATTTTCAAATTCATATCCTGTAGCTGAATCTAAATCGTATATCGTTAAAGGTTGATGCTGGCTATTGTTCAGTTGTTTTTCAAAATGTTCAAGCTTTAGCTTTTGCCTTAATTCATCTATTCGCTGCCTCAACACTTCTTTATCAACAGGATAATGTTTCTCCTGTAATAGACGTTGAAAAGAATCCATATAAAGCAAGTAGTTTTCACCACATAACTCCAGAAAACGCTTTAAAAAAGATTCTATTCCATCAGGATTATTATGCATCATCTTAGCTTTGAAATTCATATAATTCTGTTTATCTAATTCACTATCTATTAAACCCCTTAATTCTTCAATATCAAAATTAAAACCTTTTTCAGCCATCAAATCTCTCAAGGTATTAAGTTCTTCACCGGGTATATTAAGGCTGCAAGAAGTATAGTTGTGTTTTGCTGAAAAGTTTTTTATATATTTGTAACTTTCACTGGAAAGCAACCTTTCTCCCTCTTTCTTAAATTCTTGTAATGCAAATTGTCTATTTATACGCCATACAATCCATGACACCAATGAAACAAATAATAGTAGAAAGAAAGGTATTGGAAATGTTCCGACCAGAGCTATAACTAAAATTCCAACCAAAATTGCAATTGCTGTTACCTTTCCTATATTATCATCCAAAACATTCAAAACGTCCTTCCAGTTTGAACCTGGCAAATCACACAACTTGATTCGTACAAAGATAGCACTGGCAATAATTCCGGAAAAAATTCCTATATATGCTAAAATATTTTGAGAAATTGAATCCATATTTTTATCCTAAATAATATTCAAAATCACCTGCATTCTATCAATTTAAGCGAATTTTTGCAAGATTTCTAGTTTATCGAGCAGCTTAAACCAATCCGCCTAAAAATACAAAAAACCTTCGCCATTTCTAACGAAGGTTTTCTTTCTTTTAGCGTCCTGGATTTAGTCCTTCCAACACGGGACTTTTGCCTGATTGTCATTTTCAATATAGCTCTGGTTTCTGATTGTGTCAAGGGAAAAAGTCGTTGCTATTCGCTACCCGCCTATCTTATTATCCATTTTATCTAATTATTATTCGATATTTCAGATTGTGGGAAAGTTACTGGAATAGAAAATTTCACTCTATGGATTGATCCTGTATTTTGCTCTGAAGAACCAGTAGCTTTGCCACCAGCTTTGACTGTGTAAATTTTGGCAGTTGCATTGATTTCTGCAGAAGAATTCTGATTTTCATTAATCGTTAAAGCTACATCAAATTCTATTGCTTCCATATAGCGAAGCTTATAATCTTGTTGCTTCCTCTCTTTTAAGGTATTTCCGACAAAGCCATAAACAGGATTTATCTCTCCGCCCGTTTCTTTAGTTTTTTCTTGTGCGTTTTTGATCCCGTGAAATATTTGCGATAAGGTTTCGGAAATAAAATCTTGTAATTTCATGTTTACTCCTTTTCGTTTTTGTTTTTTGTTTCGAATGGCAATAATAAAACTTCCTAAAAAAATAATGAAAGCACCGATTGAAATACTTATAATGATGTTACTTTTTTCCACCATATTTTTTATTTATAAATTTATTTTTTCAACTAGCATTAATGAATTCATTAATAAACCAATTCGTTCACCTTAACGTTAAGAACCTTAGCAATTTTCAAAAGAGTTTTAATTGTGGGGTTATCATTTTTTCCCACTTCTATTTTCGCAAGGGTAGTATGAGTGACATCAGCAAGCTTAGATAACTTATCTTGAGATAGCCCCTGTATTTTTCGTAACTTCTTTATTCTTTTCCCAATTTTTGCTGCACTTGACATTTGGTATTATATTGTTACAATTATATTCTATGGATAATACTACCTAAAACTTACTTATATTTTAGCAATTTTGACATCTTTTGCAAGATTTTTGCATGATAATGCTTTATATAGACAACACCGCGGAAAAATTGAAAATTCGTTTACAAAAAATAAAAAAATTTTCCGCCGCCGCATTAAAAATATATAGATTTTTGCGAGGGAGAGGCCGCAGGGATGCCTTATCGGCCCACGTGGGCCGATAAGGAAGACAGCAGCCGAATTCATAGGCGTTAGCGAGCACCTTCGGCTGTGTAAAAGGTTCGGACTGCGTCCCCTATACACCGTTTTTACATCTACCACCTACCTATTCCAAAACTAACTCAATAGTGATATAATCTAACTATGAGAAGAGGATTTACCTTAATCGAACTAATCGTAGTCATTGCTATTATTGCTATCTTAGCAGCAATCATTGCCCCTAATGCTTTTAAGGCTATTGAGAAGGCGAAGGTCGCTAGAGCAATTTCGGATTTCAAAACAATAAAAACAGCCTCAATATCTCTTTACGCTGATACCGGAAAATGGCCTGATACGAATTGGGGTGATACCCGAATTAAAGATAGCGGTTTATTTATTGATAACGGAGCAAGTTGGGATGGTCCATATTTAGAGAAAAATCCTGAACCGCATCCTTGGGGAGGAAGGTATATATTTGAAAGTGAAGATGACTGGGCTAAAAGTCCCACAGAGCCTGCTAATGGAATTGATGAATCGCTTATTGATTTTGAAGATTACTGTATTTCTGGATCTGCAACAGGCTGTCCTGTTCCAGATAGCGCAGCAAAGAGAATTGATGAAGCAGTAGACGACGGGAATACTTCCTGGGGCGAATTTCGCCACGGTGGCGATACCTTGTGGCTTTTAGTCTGGGATGCTTTTGAGCAACCATAGTTTTTATTGAAGATTATTTGAATAGCGCTAATTAATTCTATCTATAAATCAATTCAGCTGACCACTAATCCCCACCAACCCATTTTTCCCTTGTGCCCAAATTGTGCCTGTTTCGATTCAAGTCCTTGCAATTACTTGCCTTTGAACCTTTAGTTTGTTAAACTATTTACATGCGAAAAGTATTATTCCTACTTGCTTTATTGTTAGTATTTTCCCAGCTAGCCTATTCTGAAATCATTACTTTAAAAAATGGTAAGACCATTGATGCTCCTATCTTAGAGAGGGCAGAGGAGTATATTAAGGTTAACATTGGAGGTGTTGGGGTTAAGTATTATATGGATGAAATAGACAGCGTCGGAAAGGATAAAAGTTTATTTAAAAATAATTATTCAAAAAAAACACCTTCTGAAATTTATAATGAAAACGCAAGTGCTGTAGTAATGGTCGGCGCTAAAGGTTTTTTTGACACAGGGTTTAGTATTGGCGTCGGTTCAGTAATTAGTCAGGATGGCTTAGTTGTTACAAATTATCATGTATTAGGTGATTCTAATGATGTATCGATCGCCTTTGATAATGGTTCAATTTCTAAAGCAATATCTGTGGCAACTTTTGACCCAATACGTGATTTCTGCATTTTAAAAGTTAAAGGCAGTGATTTGCAGGGTGTTGAACTTGGAGATAGCGATAATCTTAAGAAGGGTGAAGCCTTAACCGTCATAACTATTGACAGTAATGATAAGCATAAAATAATGACAGGAAAGTATCTTTATCAACTAGTTGACTTAGGTAGTCGTTATTTAATGGCCGAAATTCCAACTGGCGAAGAAGGAAATAGCGGTTCACCAGTTTTTAATGAATGCGGAAAGGTTATCGGAATTTACACAAGAGGAGATCCGGAATCAAATTTAGCAAGTATTATACCTATAAATGACATAAAAGAATATTTAAATGTGGATAAAAATTTAACTATGCATGAATTTAAGAACCTTTCGGATCAAGCTGTAGTCCTATCAACTAAAGGAAAAGTTTTTATGTTGAGAGGGGAATACCAAAAGGCCTTGGATTATTTTTATCAGGCCTTAAGTATAAATCCAGAGTGTTCATTGGCAAGTTTGGTTCTTGCTCAAGTTTACATTAAAATGCATGAATTTTATAAAGCAGCTAATGAAATAAACAAAATTATACAAAGGTTTCCTGATGAAGTGCACCATTATATGACAATTGCTGAAATTTATAGAAAAAATTTTATGTGGGATGATTTTTTGATAGCCGTTAACAAAGCTATAGAAGTTGATCCTAGGTATAGTGATGCATATGCAGAGCTTAGTCTGTATTATTATATAGTGGGAAAGAGTATTGATAGGGCAATTGTTGAGGCTAAAAAGTGTATAAGTTTTAAACCAAGCAATTGCACCGCTCTTACTATTTTAATAGAAATTTATGGGCAAAAAAATGATTGCGTTTTAGTAAAAAAATACCGAAAACAAATGGAAGATTACGGGTGTGAGATTACTAAAGAAGAAACTATTCAGGCGATTCAGAGCTGTCGATAGGTATTTATTATGTGTGCCCCAATCGTGCCCATCTAAAGCGAAACCACAGGATAATAGACGAAAGCAGAAGATAACAGGTAGAATCATTTTTTTCCTAAAACTCACCGTCAACACTGCATAATCATTGATAAATAAAGAGTATTTAAATTACATCTAATAGAATCCCTGCTTTTTTGTTTTATATCTACCATCTACCCTATTCCAAAATTATTCCAAGTGTGGTACAATCTAACCGTTGCAATAGAATTAGAATATAATTTAAAAATGTTTAAGAGTATTGTTAAAGAGTTAAGGCATCATGCTCCGTTTACTTTTTTAGGAGCTTTCTTGGGAATCGTTTTTATGTTTTTATTTCGTAATATTTCTCAGGAAGCTTCACATGATCTTTTTTATGTTTTTCACCCCCTACATGTATTATTAAGTGCTTTAGCTACAGCTTCAATGTATAAATTACATACTTGCCCCAAAGGTAAAGGCCCTTGCAATTTACCACTTTTGCTTGTAGTTGGTTATTTCGGTGCCATTGGCGTTGCCACTTTCAGTGATTCATTAATGCCTTATTTTGGGGAATTTTTACTGAAAATGCCTTATCGAGAAATGCATATAGGTTTTGTTGAGAAATGGTGGTTAGTGTCAGCGGTAGCAATAGTCGGTGTTATTATCGCTTGTTTTAATCCTTCGACAAAGTTTCCTCATGCGGCCCATGTATTGATTAGTACTTGGGCATCTTTGTTCCATATTATGATGGCTTCTGGCGGGAGTATTAGCTGGGTGGTGTATATTGGGATATTTTTGTTTTTATTCCTTGCGGTGTGGCTTCCGTGTTGCATTAGTGATATCGTTTTCCCGCTTTTATTTGTAAAAAGAAAAACATAGCTCTTTCCCGTAAATAATTTCTATAATTAGTCAAGAAAAATCTTATAAATTTTGTAAATTTATAATTAAAAAAGTTTGCAAAGTTAGATTAATATTGTTAAAATATTCGATCTTACGGAATTTATAAATTATTTTTTTAAAAAAAAGGGGGCCACGATGAAAGATAGCTATCCATATTTCAGGGATCCGCGAGCTTTGGAAGAAATCAGAAAACATAAATGGATTGAAAGCCAAAAACAGAATCAGGAAGTCAGCTTTGCCACAGCTGCCTTAGATTGGATTAACAACTATGGTGCTCAGTGGAAAGAAATTCATGCTGACGAGAGTAAGGATAATCGTATTTTTATTGAACAGAGGAAGTATCGCCGGTTCAGGTTAACTCAGCTTATTAAATTGGTGAAAGATAATATTACTTTTTTAGCCGAAGGCATTAATATTAGTTTTTTTGGTTTGACTTGCCGGGCTAGAAAATTCTTACCGGTAGGTAGTGTGATGGATGTTTATGTGCCGATTGAGCAGAAAAGCGGAGAAAAGATTATCTGCAGAGGCACAGTAGAGAGGGCTATCCAAGTTAAATTGGAAAATTATGAGGTATTTTTAAAGTTTGGTCCAGATTGTCAGAGGCAGATAGAAAATTGCGAATATTTTAGGGGCCAAGCGGCGGCATAATAAAAAAAAGAAATTTCTTTTTTTTATTTTATTCGAAGCGGCATTTTACTTGTAAAGTAAACCCTGTCGTGTTAAAATTTACCATCATGAAAGGCATTCTTTATTGTCGAGATATTTCTTCAAATAAATCAAAATCGCTCTTCTTTCCCCACAAAACCACCACTAAATTACAAGATGTCTATGCTTCTGACTGTCCTTTGGTCATTTTTGACGAAAAATTTATCAAAAAAAGTAAAAAGTTAGATAATTCGCGCCTTAAAAGTAAGGTTTGTTTTGTGCATTTTACCCAAGAGCATAAGGATAATTTAAAAATAGTTAAACAGCTTGGTTTTTTTGATTACTTTAGTGATCAAGATTCAAAGAGTTTTGTTTCTTTCAAGTTTCTAAGGGCCGAGAAGCTAATTAAACTTAATCGAAAGGTGTATAGCCTAGAGAAACAAGTTAATAAAAAAGATGCTGAAATCGAAAACATCACTTTGATCGATCCGATAACCGGGTGTTATAACTGGCGGTATCTTTCAAACCGGATAACTCAGGAAATTAATCGAGCTCGTCGACATTTCTACAGCATTTCTTTTATTGCTGTCGATATTGATCATTTTACCAGGATCAATGAACTCTATGGCGTAAAAGTAGCCGATACGATTATTAAGGAATTTGTCGGTATTTTAGGCAAAGCATTGCGGACTGAGGACATTCTGGCCCGCTGGCGAGAGGATGAGTTTTTTATTATTGCGCCTCACTTAGAAGCCAAAGATAGCTATATGGTTGCTAAAAGAATAGGCGAGAAAATTAGCACACATAAGTTTAAATATCATAAAGTTGCGATATGTCTAAAGGCTAGTTTAGGCGTTACCACTTCTCCTGAAGATCATATCTTTAGTGTTCGCGATATTGTTAATACTTTGAATGGTTGTTTAGCTTCGGCTAAACGGAAGGGGGGCAACACGATTGTTTTATATTCTCAGGCAGATACTACCTTGGCGCCGGAAAAGCACAAGAAGGCTAATACGTCTGAATTACAGGGTAAAATAGACAAGATGAACAAGGTGATGAATCGAGATTTGCTTGATACTATTTATGGGTTTGCTAGGACAATCGAGGCAAAAGATTCTTACACCGGAAAACATGTAGAATATACTGCTGGTTTGGCCGAAGAAGTTGCAAAAGCCTTACGGTTATCAACCAAAGAAGTGGAAGATGTTAGGCATGCTGCGGTTTTGCATGATTTAGGAAAGATTGCTATCGATAAAAGCATTCTTTCTAAAGCAGGTAGCCTTAGTCCCGAAGAAAGGGAGTCGATTAGGACTCATCCGGCTATTGCTGCAGAGATTTTACGCGAGATACATGGTCTCAGAGGGGCTATCCCGGCGATTCTTTATCATCATGAGCGTTATGATGGAAAGGGCTATCCTTTGGGGTTAAAGGGCGATGATATACCTTTAAATGCTCGGATAGTTGCCGTTGCTGATGTCTATCAGGCGCTTATCTCTGATCGGCCGTATCGTAAAGCTTATGTTAAGAAAAAGGCTTTAGAGATTATTAAATCAGAGGCTGGCAAACAGTTTGATCCTAAAATAGTAAGAATGTTTTTACGAATTATCAAGAGGATCGATGCGCAAGAAAGATGAAGCCTACATGTATGAAGCTCTCAAACAGGCTCACTATGCATTTGATGAAGATGAGGTGCCGGTGGGGGCAGTTATTGTTTGTAACGATAGAATAATCGCTAGAAGCTACAACCAGGTCGAAAAATTAAAAGATCCTACCGCTCATGCTGAGATGATTGCTATTACTCAAGCGGCAAGTTTTTTAAAATCAAAGTGGCTTAAAAAATGTTCTTTGTATGTTACGATAGAGCCGTGTTCGATGTGTGCCGGAGCCTTAGTCTTAAGTCGCATCGATAAGGTTGTTTTTGGCGCAAAAGATCCAAAGACTGGAGCTTTCGGGTCAAAGCTAGATGTAAATGCCTTAAGTCTTAATCATAAGTTAAAAGTTAAAAATGGTATTTTGGAGAATGAATGTGCCATGATTTTACAGGATTTTTTTAAAATTAAGAGGGAGACAAAATGAGTATGAAGAGCCTTAGGGTAATTTTTATTACTATCGTAGTTTTTGTTTTTTCTTTAGAATATGCTCAAGCTCGTAACCGTCAGGGTGGCGGTAGCTCATCAGGCTCAGGTTATACTCCAAGAACTCGCACCAAGGTGAGTTCTCAGTCGTCACAAAAGAATAGCAATAAAGATAAGAGCAAAAGTGTTAATAAAGAAGAGGGGAGTGAATCTTTGAAGTGGGGAAAGTCAGATGATTCGATAAAGGTAAAGTCAAATCCTCAGCAGAAGGAAAATATACTAAAGCTTAAAGAAGATGCAAAAGCGATTAAAGATAAATCAAATATAACCCAAGATCAGAAGGATAAAATAAAGTCTGATTTTTCAGCTATTATGGATGGCGCACAAAAACCCAGCGAGGAATCAGTTAATAATCTGGTTGGTGATCTTACCAGGGCAGCAGAAGACGGTAAGCTAGGCCCAAAGGAGGCTATGAAAATTTCTGAAAGTGTTTCTGGGGTTTTAGAGAGTGCAAATATATCTGAAGAAGAAGTTTGGGCGCTTAAAAAAGATGTTGAGGCTGTTGCTGAGGCCTCTAACCTTAATCAGCAAGACACAGACTTAATAATAGCTGACGTTGAGGCTATCATTGATACAGCTAGAGCTAATAGTAAGTAGTAAGTGTATGAGGTACCCTATGAAAAAATCATTTACCCTAATCGAACTAATTGTAGTTATTGCAATCATTGCCATTCTTGCCGCAATCATCGCCCCAAATGCTTTTAAAGCTGTTGAGAAGGCGAAGATTTCTGAAGCAATAGCCGATGTTAAAACTTACAAAACTGCCATTGGTACCTTATATGCTGATACCGGACATTGGGTAGTAGAAGGCGCTGTTCCTCCCCTAGGTGACATTATCTATCCAGATTCTGCTAATAATGATTTAATAACTAATCTTAATGGTTATTTTGGTTGGGATGGACCTTATGTTCAAAAGATTAAAGCCAAAAATCCCTGGAAGGGTTGGTATGTTTTTCAATCTAATGATGTCGCAAGAGGTTTACAATCAGAAATTTGGCTTGATTTTGAAGATGCTTGTTATCCGCTAGAGGGTAGTGTCAGCCTTGATTGCCCTATACCGGATAAAGCCAAAAATAAAATAGATGCTACCATTGACGATGGAGATCCCTCGGACGGAAATGTACAAGAAGGACTAGGAGGGTCAGCCGGTGATTTTTCTTGGTTTTTAGTTTGGGATGCATACTAAGTTGTAACTACCTAACGGTTAATCTACTTTCTAACCTCTTTGCGAAATTTATCAAAAATGCTATGATTAAAAATCATTAATAGAGGGGGGTGCCGAGCTCGGTTTAAGGCGGCGGTTTGCTAAACCTTTTCGACTCTTTTTCAATAAACTTAATCCTTTTTCAATTTATCCTCTAAAATATTAACTTTTCATACTTATTGCTGTTTGTAGGAATTTTGTATGCTTATATCTGTTTGACTATTTTTTGGACACCGACCCCCATCCCTTCCAATTTGGTCGCAGATATAGTTATAAGGACTGTTTTTGGTGCCTGAATTAGATTTTGGGAAGCCCGTTCTGAAACCGTTTTTACAAAGAGGCATTTTTGCTGTTATAGTGGTCCTTTTTAGGTGTTATACTTTAATGATAGGTTTAATTGTATGAAGAAAAATATTTTTTCCTTAATAATTTACCTTTGTTTGTCTTTGGCTTCGGTAACGGTTTATGCTGGTCCTTTTGAGAAATTGACTAGTAGTGGAAGACCATCCGTTAACTCAGGCCAAAATAAGTCAACTCAAGCATCACATCCACCTGCCAGAAGTAATCGTTTACTTGAAAGGAGTTCAACAAAAGCACAAAGTCCAAAAACAGCAATTAAGGTAAAAGGAGGCTTGGGGGGTTCTAGTTTTAGGCATACAGTTCAGGAAGGGCTTAATAAAGTATCTAAAGTGCATCCGGAATTGCTCGATGCGAAGGGTGTTGTCATACTTCGTGAGAAACTAGAGCCTGGCGAAGCTATGCGGGCCTATACTGCGGAGAATTTAATAGCTGTGTCACCCCGAACCGCTTCGGAAGATAATAAGTACCTTTTTGCTGCAGCTTTGGGGCATGAGTTAGATCACGTATTAAATCCTCAAAAAGGTGAGGTTTTAGATCAACAGGGACGCATAAAACTGAAAGTGGCGGTAGCTATGGAAAAACGAGCTATCGGCAAGGAAATAGATATTCTTTCTGCGTACTTAGAAGTAGCCAGTAAAAAAGACCGTGAGATAATGCAACTGCGGATAAATTTCCTGAAAGCTGCGGATGGGACGCATAATAAGGAAAGGTATGAAAGGCTTGGCATTCCTTTTGTCGATTAGCGGTAATGTAAAATAAGTCTGACTTTATTTTTTTCTGACCCTCATCCCAATTGACACATTTTTCTTATTCGACCAATTCCTATCAAAGTAGTATCTATTTTCTTTTCAAAACTTACCAAAAATGCTATAATTAAAAATCATTAATAGATGAGGGGTGGCCGAGCTCGGTTTAAGGCGGCGGTTTGCTAAACCTCCATAGTCCTTTTTCAATAACCCAATAAATTCAATCCTTTTTTAATTTATCTTCTAAAGTATTAACTTTTTATACTTACCGCTGTTTGTAGGAATCTTGCATGTTTGTATCTGTTTGGCTATTTTTTGGACATTTTCTGGTCACCGACCCTTACTCTTTCTGACTTGGTTATGGGTATAGTTATAAGGGCTATTTTCGGCACTTGAAGTAAATTTTGGAAAAATCTATTTTTAGTGGTAAAATATTCCAAAGGAGGTATTTTATGAAAAAATCATTTACTTTAATCGAGTTAATCGTAGTAATCGCTATAATTGCTATCTTAGCAGCAATCATCGCTCCCAATGCATTTAAGGCTATTGATAAAGCAAAAGTTTCAGCTAGCCTGGCTTATGCAAAGAACATAAAAACAGCAATTTTGTCTTTGTATTCCGATACTGGGCATTTTTCGGGATGGGTGGCCGGCATGACGGCTGGTCAATATAATTATGTGAAACTTGACGATGATTATAACCCTAGTTGGCAGCCTAGCAATTTATTGAGTGATGAATCTGGTTGGACTGGTTGGGATGGTCCCTATATGGAGCAACTGACAGGTCGACATCGATGGGGCGGAACTATCATGCTTCTCTATTATCCTATTCCAGCATCTTGGGCTAATGGTCTTGGTCTTTATCGTTGGTTTCCGTGCTATGGGAATTCAGCTAATAATTGTGGAGTATCTGAGACGAATTTAAAGAAAATAGATGCTACCGTAGATGATGGTGTACCTACCACTGGTAACCATAGAGTCTATTATGACGCCACGTATTCACAATGGTATTCGCTAGAAACGTTAATTAACTTCTAATGATAGGTTCAGTCGATAGCGGTAAAGAGGAAAATATAGGTTTTTGTTTAATAACTAGGGGAGATTGTTAACATGAGAATATTTTTATTATTAGCTATAGTTGCGATAATGGCTTGTTCTTCGCAAGATAAGAGGTCACCGGTGGATCAATTAGAACCAGAGCTCATTGACCCTGCGGCTGGGCTTGACAATATGTAACCTTAGAATAACATTAAAGGTATGATGTCTTTAATGAACCAACGGTTTCTTTATACCTTCTTTTTAACTATAGTATTAAAGATATTTTAGGAAAACTTTTTAGCCTAATTGACACATTCTTTTCTATTTGACCAAGTCTTATCAAAGTATGATCCATCTTCTAAATTCTTTCCAAAATTAACCAAAAATGTTATAATTGAAAATCATTAATAGAGGAGGGGTGGCCGAGCTCGGTTTAAGGCGGCGGTTTGCTAAACCGTTGTACAGGTGAAAACCCGTACCTGGGGTTCAAATCCCCACCCCTCCGCCAGTTTTATAATAAATAAATGGAAATACTACTTAATAGCCTAATTTTTATAGTCGGTCTTGCTATATTAATAATCAGCTCTGACTGGCTTATCCAGGGTTCAATTAAATTATCTAGCCTTCTAAGATTAACCCCTTTATTTGTAGGATTAGTTCTAGTCGCTTTTGGTACATCTACTCCTGAAGCTGGAGTTGGAATAGTCGCCGCCATAAGAAATTATAAAGAGATAGCCTTGGGCAATGTTATCGGAAGCAATATTTGCAATATTGGGTTGATTTTGGGTCTATGTGCTTTCGTTAGGCCGTTAAAGATAAATAAGTCTATTCTTAGAAGAGAGTTTCCCTTTATGCTTCTTGCTACGGTTTCACTTTTTTTAATGAGTCGGGATTTATTAATTAGCCGGCTTGACGGATTAATATTTATATTTGGCTTTATTGCTTTTTTAGTTTTTTCATATAAAGGAGCAAGGCAGTCTTTTATCGGCGATGAGATAAATAATTTTAAATTTAAAGGTTTGTTTAAGAGATACAATTCACCTATTGCAATCACCGTTTTATCGCTAATTTCAATTTTAGGCATAGCTATTGGAGCAAAGCTTATGGTTGATAAAGGAGTGGTCTTAGCAAATATTTTTGGGGTGAAGCCTTGGTTGATTGCAATTACTGTTTTTGCCGTTGGCACTTCGCTTCCTGAATTAGCGGCATCATTGACTGCGGCTTTGAAGAAAGCGCCTTCAATTAGTGTTGGCAATATCGTCGGAAGCAATATTTTTAACATTTTACTGATTTTAGGGGTGGTTTCTTTAATCAGACCGATACAGCTAGAGGCTTCAATGCTAAAGTTTGAATTTCCGGTTTTGCTTATTTTTAGCTTTACCCTTCTTATCATGATGAAAACTAGGCACCAAATAAGCCGTTGGGAAGGGCTGTCGTTATTTTTAGGCTATATTGGTTTTATTTTTTTATTGATTCACTAATTTATAATAACCAAAAGGAGGTAGCGGATGTTAGGAGGTATATTGATATTTTTAGGAGTTTTAGTGTTTTTGGTCGTTATCTGGGTTATCGGTTCTTATAACGGCGTAATAACTTTAAGAAATAGTGTGGATAATGCTTGGGCTCAAATCGATGTCCAGCTTACCCGGAGACATGATCTTATACCTAATTTGGTAAAAACGGCTAAAGGTTACCTAACTCATGAAAAAGAAACCCTTGAGAATGTAATAAAGGCCCGTACTCAGGCAACTCAGGCTACCGCAGTTAAAGACAAACAGGCGGCCGAGAACTTTTTAACCAGCACCCTGCGCTCTTTATTTGCTGTTGTTGAGCGATATCCTGATCTTAAGGCTAATCAGAGCATGCTCAAGCTTCATGAAGAGATAACTTCAACTGAAAACCGGATTGCTTTTGCCCGGCAGTTTTACAATGATGAGACAATGAGGCACAATACCTTAATTCAGCAATTTCCGGTTAATTTAATTGCCAGTAGTTTTAACTTTAGCAATAAAGAGTTATTCGAAATCGAGGATACGTCTCACAAGGAAGTTCCCGAAGTAAATCTTTAATTTTCTTACCTAAAAATGGCCTATTCATTTATCCAGATCGAGAGGGAGAAATCCCGTTTTATCTTCGTTCTGATTGCCATCCTGATAGCTATCTACTTTTTTACCTCTTGGACAGTATGGTTTTTTGTTAAAAACTACTACCGCTATCGGTTTTATAGCGAAGCCCAAACTGGTCTATATATCCCTACTTTGATTGAAACCGGCATTGTTTTTTTAATTGCTCTTTCAGCGGCATTATTGCATTTTTACATTTCAACCGCTGATATGCTGGTTAGATCATTTGAGGTTTTAGGAGCAAAGCCTTTGGATTTAAACTATTCCAAGCATCGGATGCTCAGAAATATAATTGATGAGGTTTCGATAGCTATGGGTGGGGTTAGTATCAACGGTTGTGTGGTTAATAGTGCCAGTTGCAATGCTTTTACGATTAGTAATTTTAGCGGTTTTGCCTACATCGGTGTAACTGAAGGTTTACTTTCTAAGTTAAATCGCAGCCAGTTAGAAGCTGTAATTGGCCATGAGGCAGCTCACATCGTGAGAGGAGATACCCAGATAGTTACGACTGCCTGTTCAGTTTTCGGGATTTATGAAGGCTTAATGGTTGGGATAAGAGAGAGTGTTTTAAGAGTAAGGAGCTCAGCAGCCCTGCTTGGAGTTTTTATTTATTTGATTTTATCTATTGTCCATATTCTTAATAAGATAATCGTGTCTTCTATTTCTAAACAGAAAGAATTTCGAGCTGATGCGGTTGCGGTTAAACTTACCCGTGATCCATTAGCTTTGGCTCAGAGTCTATATATTATTTCAAAGCGTTGGCATGGTGAGAATACAAAGGTCGTTGGACTGTCCTCGTTGTTTATTGTTAGTCCAGTTGGCTCAAGCCTTAGTGGTTTTTCAACTCATCCTCCGATAGAGGAAAGAATCGGTATATTGTTGAATATGGCTCATGCTGACAAATCTGCTCTTGAGAGCATGGTTAACAATCTAAAACCAGAAATTAAGGCTGCCCGTAGGGATTTTAAGCAGATGGCTAAGAAAAGTAAACTTTTAAAAAATCATGAAAGCTGGTTTGCCTTTAAGGATCAGAGTTGGCAAGGTCCTTTTTTATTTGTAGAGCTTGCGTCTCTTGGGTGGCTTAAACCGGATCATTTAATTCGTCGCCACGGTGCAATCCAAGCAAAACCAGCCTATGAGGATAGTAGATTAATGCCTTTATTTAGGCCGCACGAGGATCAGCTACACAGCCGTTTTTCTTGTCCTTACTGCTATCACGGATTAGATGCAACTAAATATGAAGGGGCAGATGTCTATAAGTGCTATCTTTGTAAGGGTAGGCTTCTTACAAGAGATGAATTAAATAAGGTATTAATTAGAGAAGATCGGGATTTTTCTCAAGATATTATTTCGCAGGCCGAGCTAGCCTTAGCTGAGAAAAAAGAGCGTTTTAAGCGTATTCGAGAAATAAAAACTCCTTTGGTAATAAATTGTCCGAATTGTTTTCGAAAAATGCGCCGTAAACTTTTTAGTCATTATGCTCCGGTTGAGGTGGATGAGTGTGGTTGGTGCGCTAGCATATGGCTTGACTATGATGAGCTTGAGATAATTCAGTCTATCTATGATCGACTTCCCAATAAAGACCAGATAATATATTAGTTATTTTAAATGTTAAGTTCAGTTGACTTAAAGATAATATCAAGGTATACTAATTTCGCTTTTTTAAACTAACCTTTAATACAATCATGGAGTATTTAGCTTTTGCTTTAAAATATCGGCCGCAAAACTTTGAACAAGTTATCGGCCAAGAGCACATTGTTGTTTCTTTGCGAAACGCAATCCTAAAAGATCGAGTTTCTCACGCCTATATTTTTAGCGGTCCCCGAGGAATCGGTAAAACTTCTCTAGCCCGAATTTTTGCAAAATCTTTAAACTGTGCCGAAGGCCCAACAGCTAAGCCTTGTGGAAAGTGCCCAAGTTGTTTAGCGATTACTAAGGGTAAGTCTTTAGATATCATCGAAATAGATGGGGCCTCAAACCGAGGCATAGACGAGATAAGAACCTTAAGAGAGAATGTAAAGCTTTCTCCGGCCGGATCAAGATATAAGATTTATATTATCGATGAAGTTCACATGCTTACCCAAGAGGCTTTTAATGCTCTTTTAAAGACCTTGGAGGAGCCGCCGCCACATGTAAAATTTATCTTTGCAACTACCCATCCACATAAAATATTACCAACGATTCTTTCGCGTTGTCAAAAGTTCCAGTTTAACCTTATTGCTTTAGAGAATATTGTTGCTAAGTTAAGAATAATTGCTAAAAGCGAGAAGATCAAAATTGAGGATAGTCTTTTATATACGATTGGCCGGGCCGCTGCCGGAAGTATAAGAGATGCTGAGAGCTTGTTTGATCAGCTGGCACCGGTAGTGCTTGAGAAAGGCTCGCTCAAAGATGTTTTTTCCTTTTTAGGAATAATTGATGAGGAAAGTTTAAATAAAGCACTTAAGGCACTTTTAGATAAAGATATTGAGAGTTGTTTAGAGTTTATCGATCGATTAGCTAAAGATGGGAAAGATTTAGGAATATTTTTAAATGCTTTCATTGAACATTTACGCAATTTACTTTTAGCTAAGGTAAGTTCGAGGACTTTTCAGGATTTAAGTGATGTTTCTCCCCAGAGTAAGGATTTTATTATTGAGCTTGCAAAGACAATTACAACTTTTGAAGTTTTAAGGGCGATTGATCTACTTATTGAAGCAAAGGATATTTCAAAGCGTCTTAACACGGTGAGAATTCCTTTGGAGTTAGCCTTAATAAGGTATTCGCATCAAGAAGAGTCAGAAGAGGTCCAGCCTCAAGCTCCTAAAAAAATCAATAAGCCTGATTTGCCTAAGAGCAATGAGCCTCCGAACTCGACGATAGAAGGCTTAGATAGTATAGATTTTGAGGATGACGATGAACCGGTAAAGAGTAACAGCCAGGATGACAAGAAAGAAGACATAATGGATATCGATCAAGACGATGCCCCACAGGATAATACTTTATTGCAGCCAATGTTGACTAAATGGCAGCAGATGATTGCTTATATGCAGAAAAAAAGAGCAGCCATTGCTTCGCATCTTACTTTTGCTCAGCCGATATCTTCTAAGGGTCGTTGCGTAACAATTGCTTTTTCACCGGCTGACTATTTTCATAAAGAGATCGTTGAAAGCGCTAAGAATGTAAAGTTTATCGAAGCGGCAATTGCACATTTTATTAGTCAATCTCCGGGGGTAAAATTTATTCTTCGAGATCTTCCAGATAGACCGAAGATTAAATCGGCTCCCGATTTAGCTGAAAGCGAAAATAGTAAACAAAACACTGATGGTAGCGAAAAAGCGAAACCTTCCCAAGCAGTTTCCGGGGATGATGATGCTTTTTTAAACAATCTTTTAGATACTTTTGACGGAAAATTTCACAGTGAGGATCAATGAGTTTTAGTAGAATTTTTAATGAGTTAGTAAAGAGCTTTTCGCGTTTTCCCGGAGTTGGCCGCCGGAGCGCTGAAAGAATAGTTTTCCATGTTTTAAAGATGAAGCCTAATGACATTAAAGAGTTAACCGAAAAAATGGAGGAGATTCACAATCATATAAAGCCTTGTAATATGTGTAATAACTTTTCGACCAAAGATATCTGTTCAATTTGTGCCGATTCCAAACGTGAACGAGATGTTATTTGTGTGGTTGAAGAACCAAAAGATATTATGGCTATCGAGAAGACCTCGCATTACAAGGGACTTTATTACGTTCTTTTAGGTTCTTTGTCACCACTTGAGGGGATTGGTGCCGAGGATTTAAATCTACAAAAGTTAATTAATAGAGTAGAAAAAGGAGAAGTGAGGGAAGTTATTATTTCGACTGACCCTGATAATGAGGGTGAGTTAACTGCCCAATTTTTGATTCAGAAATTGTCTCCTTATAAGGTTAAAATTTACCGTATTTCAATCGGTGTTCCTTTGGGGACTCAGATTGAGTATATCGATTCAGCTACTTTAGGCAAAGCTCTCTTAGAGCGAAGAGCCCTTACCTAATTTTATTCTAACGGCAGAGGATTATATTCACATTCAATACTTGAGAAAAAGTATAAGGATAGGCTTTTGAAGAAAACCGCTACCGGTAAACCTATACTTAGCAGGATAATAAAAGTTAAGGCTAAAAAGGGGATGCCGACTATTATTGCATAACCAATAAAGATAAAGCTCATTTTTAACAATAAATAAGGTATTCCAAATAATATTGCCGCAACAAGCAATAGAGGTATTAGACAAATTAAGGCCACAGCTATGGCAATTATCGCACAAGTGATGCCTAGACCGATGAGTATTAAAATATAAAACCAGAATTCTTTTTGGTTATTTTTAAATATATTTAAGAATTTATTCCAGGCCGGTCTAAACAGACAGTTTTCTATAGCCATAATCGGTACAATAAATTGATTAATGGCTAGATAAATTAATATTAAAGAGATAATTCCGGCTATACCGATTAGCCCCGGGATTAAAAAGGTTCCGATGACTTTTCCGAAAGACCAGACGCTGTCGCTATCGGCAAGCCCGATAGTTTTGCCAGCGGCAAATATCCAGATAACCAGTAAACCAAAAAAGACGATGCTTATTAATAGTAACAATAAAATAAATTCAAATAAGGAGTCGCCTTCTTTTTTATACTTTTTAAAAGGGCCAGCAATTGAGGCGTCATTTTTGACAATTGAGTCGAACCAGATAAATTTAAAACGTGCACTCAACCAGGCGAAAAGTATAATAAACGGTATTAGTATCAGGAATATCATGACTAAAGTAGCCGGCTTCGGAAAGGACGATAAGGATGGTTTGTCTGCTTGGTTGTAGTGTTTTGGGTAAGAATTTTCATTATCGAAATCAAAAAATTCGTCTGCATTTTCAAAGTTTTCGAAGTCCTCAGCTCTTACTTCATAATCGTTAGCTATTAGTTCATCTTGGGCAGCTTGGGCTTTTTTTGAACGATGGCTATTGTTGCCGCCATTGCTACCATGGCCTAAGGCACCAGCTAGAAAGGCTATAAGTAAAAGACAGAGCCATTTTTTTAAAGAAAAAGGCTGAAAAAGTATAAGTTTTGTACGATTAATACTTAAGTCAATCAGTTTACCGATACTAGCTGTGCGCATTTTAACCCAGCCTTAATTGGACGATTTTTTTCTCGATCATCTTTTTATGCTTTTGCTCTTCGTTTTCCAGAAATAAGCATAATTCCTTTAAGGCTGGATGTTCCCGGCCCATCTTGCGGTAGATTTCAATAGAGGCGGTTTCTTTTTTTAAAGCAAGATCTAAAGCTTCGATTAGTGTCACAGGTACCTCCTTTTTTGGAATTTGCTCATCGTTCTTATGTCTTCGATCGTATAAAAAGATTTAGGGTTAAAGCGCATTATAATTTCAATTACTTTAGCTATGTCTTGCCGTTTGATAACGGTATAAATAATATTTACTTTTCCGGTAGCCCCTTGTCCGTCAACAGTGGTAACACCAAAGTTTTGATTTCTTAAAAATTCGATTAACTGTTTTGCATCCTTTCGGGTGATAATCCTGATTATCTGTGAGCCCAAGGCCATTTTTTCTTCTAAAAGCATTCCTACCCAGGTCCCGGTAGCAAAGCCTCCGGCATAAGCAACGTAGCAGATAGGGTTAGAGAGGTTAAGAAATATTTGACGGATGACTAATAGCCAGATGATGACTTGTATAAAACCTAAAACCGGGGCGATGTTACGCTGGCCGCGGGAAAAGAGCAGGATCCGCATGGTATCTAAAGACACATCAACGATTCGGGCCAGGAAAATCAACAGCGGTAAAATTACCCATTGAAACATCAAAGGATTATCCATTAAAATATTATAGCATATTTCCCGAGTTTTACATCTCTGAATGAGCGTAAGCAGTTATTGACGCTTTTAGCGAAATAGGTTATAATTTATCCTCAAAAGAGAGTTCTTTAAAATCAGGCAATATCGGCGCACCTAAATATTTGTAAAATTTCTAAGAAAATTTTACAAAAGTGTGCCGATATAAGTAAATCTAAAGTTTTTATCATACACTTACTGTATTTCTAAAAACCTAAGATTTACTAATTCCCCGGTAGCTCAGTTGGTAGAGCGCATGGCTGTCAATGAGGCCGCAACTTTTAGAGCCGAAGGCGAATAAAAGCTGCATGGCCGAATTGGTTCCGCCGAGTTATGGTGAATTTCTTTCATAAATTCACCATATATTTAGCGAGGCGGAACTAAGTATGGCAGCTCTCATGAGAAATCATGAGATGATAAGCGGGCTAATTCAGGGAACCCTAAGTCTCGTAAGAGATATGGCAATCCTGAGCTAAATGTGCAAGATGAAAATCTTGCGCTAAATGTGCAGAGACTATATACCCGCCTCCTAAAGCCAAAAGCCATGGAGATGAGATAGTCCAGTCCTTAAGGAAACTTAAGGGGTAACTGTAACCATGATGTCCGAGGTTCGAGCCCTCGCCGGGGAGCCAGTTAGACGTCTGACAGCGGATTTCTTCGCTGTCGGATTCGCATAGATCAAATAGCCCTGTGTCGGGTTGACGCCCATACAGGGCTATTTGTATTTTGGTGGGGCTTAAAACGGCTTTGTGCAGGACGAGCCTTACCATATCCTTCTGCCGATAAGGTTTTATCTTATCGAAAAGGTCGGAGAATCGGCTCAAAGCCAATGTTACAAGCTCCTGACTTATCGATTCCCGCTCGATTTCCTTGATCATGGCCTCAAGCGAGGCTATGCCGGTTTCTATCTCTTTCCGGCGCTGGCCAAGCTCTGCAAGTTTCTCTTTCAGGAATATACTGCTGTCATCCGTGGCCATGGCAGTCCATTTATTCATTATTCCATCGGCAAAGGCCTTGACCTCGGCCAGTTCTTTTTGAAGGTGCGTTCTCCGGTATTTAAGCTGTGGTAGTTCCTTCATGAGCTTTTCATTGGTATGTTCTATCAGTTTTTGCATAAGGCCGGAATCGGATGAGAGATATTTTATTCTCTCGATTATGATACGCTCTATCTCATCGGCCGGGAGTTTAAATCTGCAGGCTTTATCTTTGCATACATAGAAAAAGTATTTATTGCCACGTCTGCCTGTTCCGCAGGTTCCTTCCATCTGACCACCGCATTTACCGCACCACAAAAGCCCGCCATTAAGGATATAAGCGTGTTTTATTGTCTTTGTGCCGTTGTGTTTCGTTTTGGTGTTTTGTTTGATGAGCTTCTGGACCTTGTAGAAGGTCTCCTCATCGATTAAAGGCTCCCAGACCGCCTTGACGGTCCTGTAACGCTCTTTTTCCTGTAGCTTAGACTGATCCTGCAACCTTTTCTTTTTATTGATCTCTTTAAGCCCGATATAAGCGCAATTGACGAGTAGTTGTTTTATAGATGATCTGCCGAATTTCTCGGGAGTGCGGAATTTGCCTCTGCGAGAGGTGTACCCTTTGGTGCGATAGCCATTATCATTAAGGGCCCGGGCAGTTCCCATAAGCGATCCGCACTCAAGGTATTTCTTAAAGGCAAACCGCACGAGGGCCTTTTCTTTTTCGTTTACTATTGGATAACCTTTGCGTTTTGGATCGAGGTCATATCCCAGCAAATGCCCGCCGTTCCAGAGTCCACGCTCGGCCCGGGCAAGACACGCTTCTTTATTGCGCTCGGAGGTTTGTGTCCGCTCGAATTCTGCGAGAGCCATCATTATTGTTATGAATAACTTGCCTTGAGAGGACGTGGTATCGTAGTTCTGTTTTAAGCATACGAATTCGACATCGTATTTGGTGAGGATCTCGAAGAAGTTCAAGAAATCCCTGACTGAGCGACTTATCCGATCAAGTGCGGTACATATAACGGTATTTACCTTGCCTGACTTGATATCTTCAAGAAGCTGGGTGAATTCGATGCTCCGGAAGGAATCTTTGCCAGATACGCCTTTCAGGATATACCGGCCGGTTTCGACCCATCGTTCCCCGCAGGCAGTGGTCTTATATTCGATATGGGCCTGCAGGCGCTGTAGCTGATTGGTAAGCGAGCCCTCGGGATTTCGGGCCTGCTTGTCGGTGCTTACCCTTATCACAAATCCGCAATTCTTTATTATCTTATCTTCCATAACAACACAACCCCTATAACAATACTTGGCACAAGTCAAGCTGAATCAAGGCCTTGTAAGGGCGATTCATCGTTTGGCTTAGTTCTATCAAGCAGGGATTCAACCCGCTTTTTCCGCTCCGGGCGTTCCTTCAAGAGACCCTGATCCTTCAAGTACTCATATAGCCCATCGGAGAGGATGTCGATAAACGCATCTTCCCACCGGGCCTTGTCTTTAATAGGTATATAGGATATCTCGATTTTCTTTTTCATTTCTGCCTCTATTTATGTATCCCGATTATTTTTAAGATTTGTCACAAAAAAAGTGTGACAATTCGCCGAAAAAATCGGGATATATAAGTGAGCGATGTTCTCAATGTATGTATATGCCGTTTTTTCATGATTTGTCGCGCGACATTTCGGCCTAAAAAGGCATATACATGTAATGAGCGCCCAGTATGTGTATATCCCGTTTTATCTGGATTTGTCGCACTAAAAAATAAAAATCCGGTGCGACATTTTCGCCCAAAAGGGGATATACATACGCTAGTAGTTCTTTGTCAAAGATGTTCTCTACCGCATGTATATGCTCTTTTTCTGAAAAATGTCACAGACGGTGTGACACTTTCTTGGAAAAAGGCATATACATACTGTGGGGGCCGATTGCTCTTTCGGGTGCCACAAGCATATATACAGATTTTATTGGCATTGTGTGACACCCTTATTAGCTACATACGAAGACTTTTGCAAAGGTGCCGACTTTTTTTCATTTTTTTAAGTTTTTTTCGGCACTTTTCGGATTTTCATCGTATGTAGCTAGTAGAGGATTATAAGCGAGCGGAATATTTTTAAAAAAAGACCGCACACTTTGAAAGAAAAATCTGTATATACGCAGTAGGTAAATATAGCGAAGGGTAAAAAATGAAGAATAAATATTTTGAGGCAGGCAATATCTATCTTGCGATCTATCTTGTGTTCCGGGGATTTACCATGCGTGGGCTATTGGGTTCCGGAAGGTCGAAAAGGGTTTTATTCGAGGATACGCCCGAGGTTCGAGCAACCTCGGATAATTTCTTTAAGGATTCGGATACGCAGAGGCTTTTTAACTGCTACCGCAGAGTAAAGGATTTTATATTTCAAAACGGAGTGTAAAAATGAGAGAGAAGAGAAGAATAGCGAGAGAATATAACGCCGAAGATACCCCTGCCCAGGTCAAGCCTATCATCGAAAAGATTATCGATAATTGCCAGGTGAATTATCGCAAGGCGCATCCCACCCAGGGTGAAATACTTACACGATACTGCGAAAAAGAAATAACAGACTATTATCGTGATCAGCAAGGCAACTCCTTTATAGTGCTCCCTATCGATAATCATCTGGA